>NZ_DAMBSA010000174.1:4594-9227 GCF_032054795.1 Pantoea sp. CTOTU49201 | reverse complement strand
GCAGAAGCAGCAGGCGTGCGGAGAGAGATAAGTTACCGCAACTGCTTTTCTGGAATACCGTCACGCCCAACCCGGCATAGCCCGCAGCCACTGCCAGCAGCGCCATGGCAGGCCACAGCAGCAAATAACCACAGGGAATCGCGGCGCCAGCCATTAAAAACAGCATTCCACCCAGGCCGTATTTGCTTGCGAGACGTAGCGCGTGCAGAGTTGGCCGCTGCCAGCGCCATTCTCCTCTAATCGGAATGACGTAGCTGATGATGACCGCGACCACAATCCCGCTAATCACATCGATAAAATGGTGCTGCCAGGTGGTCAGTACGGAGACAGCAATCAGCAGGAACCAACTGGCCGCAACGATTCTCGCATTGCGATTTAGATGCTGGCGAAAGCGCAGCCAGAGCAGCCAGGTCAGAATGATGTGCAGCGAAGGTGCCTGGTTATAGGGTAAATCAAACTGTTCAAGCTGGCGGAACAACCAGCCGAACGCACCCTGGGTTTCCGGGCGCGTGAAGGTAAACTTCAGCGGGAAAAGTAAAAAAGCTGCACAAGCCACCAGCGATGCGGCAAGCAGGCGATAGCCGTGACGCATCAGCTCTTGTCTTGATGTGCAGATGAACAGTGAAATACCGTAAAGCAGGTCGATGCTCCAGTAAGGCACGATAGTCCAGGGAACAAATGGAATCGAACGTTCCCAGGCAAACACCAGGCTTTCCACATCATCGCGGGTCGCGGTGTAGGTATTCACCTGCCCGTAGCTGAGAAAAAACAGGGGCCCCAGCAACATCAGCCAGTAAAGCCCCTGTTTCCAGGGGCTAAAAGGGCGTTGTGTCAGCAACGATTCAGTCATGCTATTTTCTTACCGCCAGCGACACGGTAAAGATGCCAAACTCATCAATCAGCTGGTGGCACTTCTCAAATCCAGCGTCTTCGACCAGCGTATCCATCTCTTTCTGGCTGCGTACGCGCATCAGCCAGGGAATACCGTTCTGGTGGCTGGTTAAGGTCCATGCGATGGTTTTCAACTGCGGATGCCACGGTTGCCCGGTATAAACCAGCACGCCGCCCGGCGGAATGGCTGCTGCCAATCCGGCCAACGATGTTTTGATTAATTGGTTGCTCGGGAACAGTTCATACAGGCCGGAGACAATGCCCAGCGTTGGCGCAGGCACGAGTGTGGCGAGCGAGTCATAATCAAAGGCATTGCCTTTTTTAAACTGCGCGAGGTGGCCTAATTGACGCGCTTCAATCATCGCCTGGCCTTTTTCCACATTCAGATCGCTGTAATCGCGCAGCAGGATGCTTTCAATTCCCGGCTGTTTCTCCAGCGCATCAAGAACGTAGCGGCCATGTCCGGCGGCTATGTCGACTACGCGAACCGGCAAGTTGTGCTCTTGCAGTTTTGCTACGGCCTGCGCAATCACCTGCTGGATATTTTCTTTGCGCATGCGAATGCCGCGCCAGCCAATGCTGTTGAGGTAGTGCCGGTCGATGATGCGACCAACAATGCCGGTGCCTTCAGCCGTATTGCGGTAGACATAATCCAGCGTGCTGCCAGAGTCAAAGCCGGTTTCATATCCCAGACGCATGCCTTTAGACAGCCTGCCAATGGTTTTCATGCCAAAACTTAATGAAGCGTAGGACATGCCTTGTAGTGAGCAGCGCTTAGGTGGTGCCTGCAACTCACGGTACGCATCAGCGCCCGGACTCCACTGATCTTCATGGCTGTAATCGAAGGTGTAAGGTGCAGCGTGGTAAAGCTGTTCGATAAACGGCTTCATTTTATCGAAGGCGAGCTGACGATCCTTTTCTCCCAGCGTGTCGTGATAAAAACCTGGCAGAATATGCTGCTCTTTAATGGCGCTACGCAGCCCCTGATAGAATTTTTTCTGCGGTTTGATGTGCACCACAAAATCATCGCCGGAAATCAGCAGCTGTGTTGGCACGGTGATGGCGGCAGAGTCAGAAACAATCCGCTCCGCCGTTTTATACAGATCCAGCAGAATATTCACGGCAATCTGACGGGTGATGAGTTTATCCTGCTCAAAACTGCTAATGCGCTCTGGGTCGTGGCTGAGAAATTTCCCTTTGACGTAAGAGTTCACGTAAAACAGACCGCGAATACGTTGCAGCAAACCTAAACCCGCGCATGCGAAAGGCACATACAGCTTCACCTTAAACGCTGGAGATGCCAGCACCATGCCGCGAATTTTAGGCGCGTAATCATGCACCCAAGTAGCAACCAGCACCGCGCCGACGCTTTGCGCAATCACAACAATGTCTTCAATGCTCACCTTGGCTTGTTCAGCGACAAAGCGAACAAATTCATCGACGTCCTGCACTGAGCGAGCCAGGCTTGGGCTGTAACCTCGCTCTCCCGGCGAATGTCCGTGTCCACGCGCATCCCAGGCGTAAAAATGGGCATCCGGCATCAGCAACTCATCGACAACATGCTGCAAACGTCCTGAGTGCTCATGCCCGCGATGAAATAGCACAATCACTTTTTTGCTCTGCGCATCCTGCGCGGGCCAGTGGCGAAAATAGAGAGATTCACCGTCGCTGGTTGAAAAAGATCCTTCGTGAAATAAACGTGCTTCCTGGCTCATGATGATTTCCTTATGGCTTGCTGTTGTAATTCGACAAAACGATTTAATAACGCGCTTTTAAATTCGGCCTTGTTGTCCTGATAACGCAGCGGATCGTCGATATAAATATCGATAAAGAACGGCACCGGTATTTTCTGACCTTTACCCATTGAGCGATCCAGCCCGTGCATATAGACCGGAATGATGGGCACATCCGGGCACTGCTGGCTGAGATGCCACAGGCCAGATTTAATTTCTGAAAGTTTCCCCGGCTCGCCGCGCGTGCCTTCCGGGAAAATAATCACAATTTTCTTTTCCGCCAGTGCATCGACGCAGGCCTGCAATGGATTAGCCTGATGCGCCCCGCGATAGACCGGGATGATGCCAATCACCTTGAGCGCAAACCAACCCACCACTTTGTTTTTCAGGAAGTAATCAGCGGCAGCCACCGGCTGTACATTCACCAGCGTCGAGAGGGGGAACAATGTGAACAGCGTCAGCACATCCAGATGGCTGTTATGGTTCGCCACAATGATCGCCGGGCCTGTTTTCGGTAGCTTCTTGCGGTTGGCAACGGCGACACCCAGCCAGATCCACACCACCGGATAAGCGATGCAAAGGGTAAAGATCCAGCGCAGCATGCGGTTCATGTGCGCCTCCTACACGTAGAAGTAGTAATAGAAGTGGAAGAACAGCGGCGCGGTGTAGATCAGTGAATCGAGTCGATCCAAAATGCCACCGTGTCCGGGCAGCAATTTGCCGGAATCCTTCACACCAAAATCGCGCTTGATCGCCGACATCACCACATCGCCGCAAAAGCCGCTTGCACCAATAATCAACCCAGCACCCAGCGAGTGGAGATAACTCATCGGTGTCAGCAGTGGTCCAAGAATCACTGCCAGCAACATGGTGGTAAGGATGCCACCCAGCAGACCGGCCAGCGTCTTATTCGGGCTAACTTTGGGCGTCACGCGAATCCTGCCCAGCGATTTTCCCCACAGATACTGGGCAATATCATTCAGCTCAGTCAGCGCAACGAGGAAGAACACCAGCAGCGCACCGGCACTGGCGTCGGCACCGGGTAAGGTCATCAGGTAGGCAACGTGGCTCAGAGCGAACACGGTGGTCATCATGCCCCAGTGCATCACCGATGCAGAGTGCAGAAAACCTTTGGTATCACCGGCAATCACCATGCGAGCCGGCAGGAAAAGGAAGACGTAAACCGGGATAAAAATGATGAACATGCCGTACCAGGCCATGCCGGTCCAGAGATATTGCACCGGGATTGCGGCATACATCCACAGCAGCGGCATACTGTCAGAACGCCGCGTGGGTGCTAGCGTCAGGTACTCTTTTAACGACAGGAAGCTGATGAAGCCGAAAAAGGTCAGCGCCAGCCACTTCGGCGACAGCATTGCTAACGAGAACAGGCAGATGATTACCCACCAGCTATTAACGCGCTGCTGCAATTCCACCCAGTTTCGTTGTGGGCGGCACTTTCTCAGCACAAAAATAATCAGCGTCGCCAGAATGAGAACGCCGAAGATACCGCCCAGGCAGTAATAAAGCATGTGTCTGGAATCAGCCATTTTTTGCCTCCATCGCATTGCGGCAGCGATTCAGGCTGGTCCAGCACAGCAACAGGGCGGCAATGGCAAACAGTGCGTCAGCGTAGCCGATAGACTGCGGCCACAGCGCAATAGTCAGGCCAAGAGCACCAAAGATTAATGCGCGGTCACTTTTGCCCAACGGACCACGGTAGCTACGGATGCCGTTCAGCGTCTGGCACATCACACCGCAAAATTCGCTCAGCCAGGAAAGTAGCACCACCAGCACAACCAACCAGGGAGAGATGCCTGTAACAAACGCGAAAGCGAGGTAGAGTGCGGCGTCGGAGATAATGTCACCCACCTCGTTGAGGATTGCCCCGAGGGTGGATTGCTGATTGAATTCCCTGGCTAACATGCCATCAATGGCGTTTAACGCCATGCGGAAAAACAGGAAAACGGGCAGGGTGATAAAAAAGCGTGGATCGGGGAAACGCATCA
>NZ_DAMBSA010000174.1:359-4584 GCF_032054795.1 Pantoea sp. CTOTU49201 | reverse complement strand
AAACAACGTTACCTGGTTCGCAGTGATACCCTGCGCATGTAACCTGACGACCAGCGGTCTTAATAAATTCTGAAACTTCGGTTTTATATCGTATAGCGTCACTTTGTGGCTCCTGCCGTTAAATTGAATAGTTACTTCAATAATTCCAAATTCAGGGTGTTATCCCTTACTTCAATCGCGCGTGGTGAATCCGGATCAAGCTCCTCACGGCTCAGCACCCGTTTCCATGTGTCGCGCTCCCGGTCCGGCTGGCGGAACAAGCCCACGACCGCGACAAACTGCGTCTGTTTCTCCATTGGCATATCCAGTCTGACGCTCTGTCCCGGCATGACGCTGAACTGCCGCTGCGCCACCAGACTCTCTTTCAGCACCCGATCTGGCTGTGCCAGCAGGCTGCTGTATTCGGCGTTATCGAAACTTTGACGCGTGCTGAGCTGCAAAATATTCAGGCGCAAAGGCATCGACTGCTGGGCGTCGTCCTGATTGATCGCTGTACGCGCAGTGAAGATCAGGTGCAGGTTATTGACCTGGCGATAAAACACGGCATCGGCAATGCTCGCGGTTCCCTGTTTGGTTTTTTGCCAGGCTCCACAACTGCTCAGCAATGTTGCCGAGAGGCAAATCAACAACACATGGGCGAAATGAACCCTCATTGTTCACCTCCCTGATACGCAACTTCACTCTGCGGATCGGAAATAAATATCCGCGCAGGCATGCTGAAGCCACGCAATTCGAGAAGCGCCAGTGGGCCACTGCCGAGTTCCGTGCGAATCTGATAGTTCAGTGCCAGCCCGTCCGGCGTCGGCCAAACAACACGGTAAATGTTGCTGCCCAGCTCGGTGATGCGGGCTTTATCCAGCAGGCGGATCAGGCCCCAGCTTCCCGGGTGATCGGCATAAATGCGGGTTCCGGTATGGGTGCTGCGCCATGTCAGCGTGGTTTGCGGTTGCCAGCGGTTGTCTGGCCAGTTCAGCGTTTGCCAACTCTCTTCCTGGTTAAAATATTGCAGCTTCTGGCGATCCACCGTCAGCTCAGATTCCACCACGTCGCGGGAAGGTTTTGCCATCATCTGGAAATGCAGTTCCACATCTCCCCGGACAAATGCGGTGTTCGCGATGTGCGTCAGTTTATTCAGCGCGCTGAGAAAAGCAGGATCGAATGTCAGTCCCTGGCTGTTCATGGCATCCGGCACCCAGCGATCGCCTTCGAGCCGCAGCAGGCCGCCGAGGCGACTGTTAACGAACTGCGCGATACGTCCGGTGTCGGTACGCATAAACTGCGCTAAATGCGGTAAGGAGACGTCGCTTTGTCGGTTAGCAAACGGGTAGCGGTCGGCAAACGATTGATCCCACGGCGTTACTACATCGTTCTGCCACTGGCTGTTAATGCTTTCAGCGGTGGGGCTGAGCACCTGCTCCCACGCCTGCACCATCGGTTCGACAAATACCGCCTGACCAAACCCGCTCCACTCCTGCCCGAGGCTGGCAGCAATCAGACTGCCGTAATCGCGTGTGTCAGTGAGATCAACGGCTTTGCCCTGAAACACCGTCAATGCTAACGACTGCATCATGGCCTGCGGATCCGGCGCATTGGTTACCTGCTGCAGCCGCAGACGAACACGGGTAATACGCGTCAGGAATGTTGGCAGGCTGAGGCTATCTTTGGCCGCTGCGCCGGTATCGGTCAGCGCCAGCAAAGGTCCAAAGACGTCATCCATTGGGCCACGTACACCTTGTGGCTTGGCGATGGCCTGGGTTTTGTCACTGCTAAGCAGATTCTTTGCGGAGCTCACCAGCGAATCGGTAAGATCGCCGCCAGTTTACCCCGTCCGGCCCTGCATATTCAGCGTGTTCATCAGCGCAATCAAAGGTGACTGGCGTATATCGGCCAGCAGGGTTAACTGTTCAATCGATTCCGACAGGCTCTCTGCCCGCTGCCATTGCAGGCTGTTGAGGAATTTCAGCCAGGCTCCGGCGTAATCGGAGAAATAGCGATCTGTCAGCCGTGTTTGCAGTGTTTCCGGAGAGACATCATTATTGCTGGCACTTTTGTTATCACTCAGCACCCAGTCGATTTCATCGCGACGCACTTTCGCCGCTTGCTCAATCGCCGGTTGTACTGCCTCTTCCCAGGCTTTACGGGTAAAGACGCCCGGCACGGTTTCATCGGTATTAAAAAGCCTGCTGCTGTCGGTGACGTTGACCATTTCACTGAGCGTCAAATCAGCATAATCACGGGACACCTGCTCAATGAGCTTCTGATAGCGCGAGGTCTCCGCATTGCTGGCACCAATCTGACGCAGTAGCGCTGAGCGCATACTGCTGACCAGTCGCATATCCGGTTGTAACTGCCATTCCGGGTGCGCAGGCAGATTCGTCATCATAAAGGCCAGCATAGCGCCGCCATTATTGCGCCAGCTTGCGTCCTGTATGCCATCACGCAGTTGCCAGACCTTCATAACCGTGGTGCTGAAAAAGGCCGCATCGGATTGTTCGGGATGCACCAGCATTAGGTACGCCTTCAGCAAGTCATACATGCTTTTAGCATCATCGGCGCGCAGCGGACTGTCGGGCGGCAGGTTACGCCAGCCGCTCATCAGCGTAGTCAGGCGCTTGACGGATGCATCACGCAGCAGCGGCATTGCCGCCTGCTGCCATTGTTGCCACAGAGAATCCAACAGTGCGTCATTCTGGCTGAGGCCAAAACGCATATACCAGGGCGCACCATATTGCTGACGATGTTGCAGACGCTCGATCTCTTTCTGCAACTCGCGCAAAGCTGAAAGTTGCTGCTGCAGCGGCTGACGGAAATCTGTTGCGGCGGCGGCAAGCTGCTGATCTGCCTGTATAAGACGCATATTGGCAATCCAGGAAAACACCAGGCAGGCCATCCACACCGCCAGCATGCAGGAGCAGAGCGTCAGCAACGTTTTCCGCCATGAAGCACCGTTGGTGACCGGCCTGCGCCAGCGTAGCGCCAGTAAATCCAGCCAGGCTTTTCCCGGCTGCCAGGCATGACGCAATGAAGCGCTTCCGGTTGTCTCCGGCTGGCTGAGTACCACGCCAGCCAGCGGCAGCGCCCTTGCACCTGCGGAGAGCTGCAACAAGGTTTGTGTCAGGCGAGCAGATTCGCCGCTGCGCAGCGTGTGCGCCAGTTCCAGTAAGAAACTGTGCTGGCGATTACGCTCAGTCTGCAGCATGCCGCGTTCAACCAACTGGTGCTCAAGATCATCCAGCGACTGACGGTAATCGTCCGCACTATCAGCTTGCGTGATGGTAAATCCGATCCCCTGCGCGGTGGCGCTATGCAGAGAGGGCGCGTGAATTTCCCACAGCCACAGCGGGATATCCTGGCCCAACAGGCTGTAACGCTTCTGCATCTGGCGAGCCGTGGTATCCAGCACATCCTGGGTCATTTTCGCTTCAGCGTTCACAACCCAGACCACCGCATCTGCCAGCTGGCGACGAATTTTACGCAACGCACGTAGCTGCGCGGGTAACGGATCTTCCTGCGGGCTGCCGTGCCAGAGCAGCAAGGTGTTATGCCCCTCAAGCCAGTGCTGAGTTGTCAGGCCGGGGATACTCTGTTCAACCAGATGCTCATCGCCGACCACCAGCAGGATGCGTACCCGGCTGCGCCAGCGCCACCGATACTGGTAGCGCATCTGGGTAATAATATCCTGCACCCACTGATATTCTGCAGGACGCTGTTTCTGCGAACCTGCCGCACCTGTTGCTTCACGCGCATTGATTCGCACTAGTCCGCGCCAGGCGAGAATAAACAGTGGGCAGAACCACATCAGCGCCAGCCAGACCATCAATGACCAGAAAGCAATCTGGCGCGGCAGAGCTTCCGGTAGGTCAATGCTGCTGCCTGCAAAGTAATAGAGCCCTGCGCCAGTCAGCACCAACAGGGTTACAGCAAGCAAATAGCCACAAACCAGCCAGAACAGCGAGTGTCGGGGATTAGTGCGGGAGGTTTCCACGGGGAATACAAACTCCTGTAATGTATTGAGATTCCATTTCTGCGGCGATCCAGCCGCAGGACTGGCCGTTGAGCGCCGAGAACAGCGCCAGCGACCGTAACGTAAACGATGTTATTTGCCCGGCATTGCCGAGCCATGGGGCAAGTACGTGATCCAGCGCGGACCAGCCGCCATCCAGCAACGCTTCCATGGCGGGGGCATCCGCTGCGATCATCGTATCCGGCGTATCGCTTAATCCGG
>NZ_DAMBSA010000174.1:0-349 GCF_032054795.1 Pantoea sp. CTOTU49201 | reverse complement strand
CACCCAACGCCGGCTGCCAGCGCTCCGAGCGATGCATCAGCGCAGTCCCCTGCGCCGAGCAGAGCCAGGCAAAGGCGGCTTCCCCGGCAACCGGGGTGCAATCAGATAATCCTTCGCCGCTTCCGGCACACAGCAGCAAAGTCGGAGCTGTATTGGCGAGGAGATCGATAACGTTATCTGCGCCTTCATTCGCACTAAGTCGAATGGTTTCTTCAGGCAAAACCATGCCCGCTGCCAGCAGCGTTTCGCGAAAGGCGAGCAGACTTGGGTCATCACCCAGCCAACAGAGATGCGTGATCGTGCGTGTTTCACCTGACTGACACACATGCGCGACCAGGCGATTGGCGAG
>NZ_DAMBSA010000173.1:5494-9242 GCF_032054795.1 Pantoea sp. CTOTU49201 | reverse complement strand
AACGTGGCCTGGCGATTACCTTGGTGATCAGCGTGATTTTTATCGTCGTGCTGTTACTTATTGCTGTACTTGCCAGTTCGGCCAGTGACTTCAGTGATACCTATCCGCAAATCCGCGCCATGCTGGAGCAGAAACTGGCGGTGGTGCAACATTTTGCCGCGCGTTTTCATATCAACATATCTACCGAAGCGCTGGCGGCGCGCCTCGATCCCAACGTGGTGATGGACATGGCCACATCGGTGTTGAAACAGCTGTCTGGCGCGATGACCAACGTGCTGCTGCTGATTCTTACCGTGGTATTTATGCTGTTTGAGGTGCGCCATCTGCCGTACAAAATGCGTAACGCGATGGTCAATCCGCAGATCCGCATCGCCGGTCTGCATCGCGCGTTAAAAGGCGTGACGCATTATCTGGCGCTGAAAACCTTGGTGAGTTTGATTACCGGCGTCGCCGTTTGGCTGTCGCTGCTGCTGCTCGGCGTGAAGTTCGCGCTGTTCTGGGGCGTGGTGGCGTTCATCCTTAATTTCATCCCGAATATCGGGCCGATCATCGCTGGCATCCCGCCGTTTATTCAGGCGCTGGTACTGAATAATATTTATGACGCCATGCTGGTGGCGGCACTGTTCAGCGCGATTCACATGGTGTTCGGCAATATGCTGGAGCCAAGATTGATGGGGCGCGGGCTGGGACTCTCGACGCTGGTGGTGTTTCTGTCGTTGATTTTCTGGGGATGGCTGCTGGGCCCGGTTGGCATGTTGCTGTCGGTGCCACTCACCAGCGTGACCAAGATTTTGATGGAAACCACGCCGGGCGGCAGCCGATTGGCAATTATGTTGGGTAACGGGCGGCCGGGTAAACGGGCGCGTTAACAGCCAGGTCGCCATAAATGGCGACCCTACGCCGCTTATTGAAACACGCTGTTATCGGTAATTGCCTGCACATCGACTTTGTTCGGCAGGATATTCAGCTCGCTGAACAAGTCCGATACCTTCTGCACCTTCGCCACATCATCCGGCGTCACACCACGCACGCCGTGGGAAATACGCGCAGTAATCTGCTGCGCGTCCGTCGGTTGCAGGCGCGTTAACTGCGCATACACCTCGTTATACTGCTGCGGATGCGTCAGCGCCCACTCGCGCGCTTTGGCAAGACGATGGGTGAAATCCGCAATCGCCGCGCGCTTGGCGGGATCGTCGAGCGAGCTTTGCGTGGCGGTGACAAACGACAGCGCGGTCGTCAGCCCTTTGCCGTCACGCAGCAGACGCGCGCCATGCTTTTCGGCAATGCCTAAATAGGGATCGAAGGTCGCCCACGCGGCAATCTGTCCTGAGTTAAACGCCGCGCTGGCGTCGGTCGGCAACACAAATCGCACCGGCACCGTATCACGCGGCACTTTCGCCTCTTCCAGCGCTTCATATAGCAAGTGCTGCGAGATACTGCCACGCGCCGACGAGACGACAACCTGCTTGCCTGCCAGATCCTTCACGCTGTGGATCGGCGAGTCAGCGGGCACAATCAGCCCGTTCGAACCGGCATCTCCCACGTTAGTGGCGATAATCTTCAGCGGTACGCCGCCCGACGCCGCCATCAGCACCGGCAAATCACCGGCGTACGAGGTGTCCACCGCACCGGCACGCTGCGCTTCAAACAGCGGCGCCGCACCCTGGAAATTCGCCCAGCGATATTGATAAGGTGCGTCTTTCATTACATCTGCCGCTTCGATCAGCGAACGCAGATTGCGCGCCTGATCGCCCAGCACCAGCGTGACTTTACTCAAATCAGGCGCCGCCTGACTGCCAAACGCCGCGCACAGCAGCAGCGCAGAAACTACCGGTTTCAGCCATTTCATTGGGAGATTCTCAAAGTGCGTTACGGTTGAGCTGGCGGATGTAAGCATCCCAGTGCAGCTGATATTTGCGCTGGCGAATGCTGTTATCAAACGCCTGCGCGGCTTTTTCGGCAACGGCATCTGGCAGAATAATCAGATCCGCGCCGCCCGATTGTGCTGCCAACTGTGCCTGGCAGGCGCGTTCGAGGTAATAAAGGTTGTAGAAAGCTTCTTCAATGCTGCCGCCGCTGGTCAGCAGGCCGTGATTGCGCAGAATCAGCGCGTTGAGATCGCCAAGATCGGCGACGATGCGCTGCTGCTCGTCGAGATCCAGCGCGATACCTTCGTAATCGTGATAGCCGAGCCGATTATGGAAACGGGTGCTGTGTTGCGAAATCATCAGCAGGCCGTTTCGCTGCGCTGAAACGCCAATGCCCGCTGCGGTATGCGTATGCAGCACCGCATGGGCATCGGGCCGCGCGCGATGAATCGCACTGTGAATAACAAATCCGGCGAGGTTAATTCCCAGCCCGGTTGGGTCGTCAATAATATTGCCGTCGATGTCGATTTTCACCAGCGTTTCCGCCTGGATTTCATCGAAGGTTTGCCCGAAAGCGTTGATAAGAAAGTGCGGCTGATCGCCCGGTACGCGCAGGGAAAAGTGAGTGTAAATATGGTCGGTCCAGCGCAGCTTGGCCGCCAGATGATAAGCCTGCGCCAGCTTGGTGCGCGCCTGCCATTCGCCTTCGCTGATGCGCTGCCGTAAAGATGTGACATCCAGGGTTTCAGTGCTCATTTCCGCTCCTCATTTCAGGTCAATGTGCTTACCTAACATCGTGGCATAGCGTTTTTGCCGCTGGGAAATGCCAATAACGGCAAAACATTGTCAGTAAACGCAAAGTGAGATTGATCATTGACCTGTATCAGACCGGTTTATTCTTAAATCGCTACCCTACACAGCCCTGTGAAAATGGTATGCTGCTGACGCCGCAACCGCAGCTTATGCGCGGCGTAAACCCATCGAGGATTGTCTGGTGCCACTAAAAAAACGACATCACGATTTTGGCTGGCTCTTAATTGTCTGCGCCGGGTTGTTACCCTTGGTGCTCGGCATCCTTTGTACCGCCATCGAAGCGCGCCACACCGTCCACCAACAGCAGATTTCCACCGCCAATACCTTGCTCACTCAGGCTGAAAAGATGAGTGATAACGCATGGGATATGATCACTGAGCTGCGTCAGTATCACTATCAACCTTGCGCACAAATCGAAGATCAGCTGCAGCGCGCCGGCACGCTCAATCCCTATTTCCGATCCATTGGTATGCTGAAAGGCGGTGACATCAGTTGCTCGTCCGCCTTTGGCCTGAAACACGGCACATTAACGGAAATGATGCTGCAGCCGCCGCCGACGACCGGCAAAGCCTGGTGGAGTATTTCGGTGCGCGGCACTTACGGCGTCCAGAATCGTCCTGCGGTGGTGTTTGTGCGCGAGCTCCCCGACACCAGCGGCTTTTGGGCGGTCATCGACGGCCAATATTTGATGGACTTTATGAACGCCATCGGCGGCTCGCGTGGCTACCAAATGAGCCTGCAATTTAGCGGCGGTGCGGTGATCGCCAGCGGACCGACTGACACGCGGCCTAAGCTGTACATGAATAGTGAATCTTTTCAGGCCGACTCCAGCCGCTATCCCATCACCGTTAGTGTGACGGTCCCGGCTTCTGAGTTGCTGAAAGCCTGGCGTCAGGCGCTGTTCATCTTCCTGCCGATGGCGGCGATTTTCTCGATTCTGTTGATGATCCTCACCGCCAACTGGCTGCGTCGCCGTATCTCCTGGCACGATGAGATTGGCCGCGCCATCCGCGCGCGTCAGTTCTCGGTGCACTATCAACCGGTTTACAGCAATACATTACACGCCT
>NZ_DAMBSA010000173.1:0-5484 GCF_032054795.1 Pantoea sp. CTOTU49201 | reverse complement strand
CTTGCACGCCTGCGCCGGTGTTGAAGCCTTACTGCGCTGGCAACGGCCCAACGGCGACATGATTCGCCCGGATATCTTTATCAGCGCCGCTGAAGCCGAAGGCATGATTGTGCCGCTGACCCAGCATCTGCTGGAGTTAATGGCGGAAGATATTCAGGGCTGGCAGGTCGAACCGGGTTTTCACATTGGGCTGAATCTGGCGGCGGAACATCTGCAACATGCCGATTTCGTGGCAGATATCGAGCTGTTTGCTGAGCGCATCAAAGATAAAAAGATGATTATCACGCTTGAGCTGACCGAACGTAGTCTGATTGAAGATGGTGAAATGGTGGCGCGTAAACTGCGTCATTTGCGCGCGCAGGGCATGAAGGTCGCGATTGATGATTTCGGTACCGGACACTGCTCGCTGACCTATCTGCTCACCTTCCCGCTGGATTATCTGAAAATCGATCGCGGCTTTATTAACGCCATTGAAGGCCTTGACGTCGAAACGCCGGTGCTGGATGCGATTATTAATCTGTGCCACAAGCTGGAACTGGATGTACTCGGCGAAGGCGTAGAGACCGCAACACAATTTGAGTACCTGCGGCAGCGTGGTGTGATATTTATTCAGGGCTACTATTATGCCCGTCCGCTGGATAATGACCGGCTGCGTGCCTGGCTCAGCGAGCAAGGGCACAAGCCACTTCTCGTTGAGGAACATCATGAGCCTGAACTGCATCATTCTTGATGATTACCAGAACGTCGCCCAGTCGCTTGCCGATTGGGCGTCTCTCGCCCCGCTGGTTAACACGACTTCCCTGACTGAACATGTCGCCGACCAGGATCAACTGGTTAAGCACATCGCCCACGCTGATATTTTGGTGGTGATGCGCGAACGCACGCCGCTCAGCGCCGAGCTGATTGGCCGCTTGCCCAATCTGAAAATGGTGGTCACTTCCGGCATGCGTAATGCTTCCATCGATTTAGATGCCTGTGCGGAACGCTATATCGCGGTATGTGGCACCGCCAGCAGCAGCGCGGCACCGCTGGAACTGACGTGGGGATTGTTGCTTGGGCTGGCGCGCCATATCGTGCCGGAGAATCAAGCGCTGCGCAGCAACGGCGCGTGGCAGCACAGCTTAGGCATGAGTCTGCAGGGCAAAACGCTGGGCTTGCTCGGACTGGGCAAAATCGGCGGCGAGATGGCAAAAGTGGCGCAGGCGTTTGGGATGCATGTGTGTGCATGGAGCCAGAATTTAACCGCTGAACGCGCCGCCGAGTTTGGCGTTGAGCGCTCGCCCTCGCTGCAAGCGCTGCTCAAAAGCAGCGATGTGGTGTCGATTCATCTGGTATTGAGCGAGCGCTCACGGCATTTGATCGATGCGGCGGCGCTGGCGCAGATGAAGCCCGGCGCGCTGCTGATTAATACCTCGCGTGCCGGGATTGTCGATCAACAGGCGATGATCGCCGCGCTGCAATCGGGTCAGTTAGCCGGTGCGGGATTGGATGTGTTTGAACAGGAGCCGCTTCCGGCGGATCATCCGTTGCGTCTGCTGCCGAACGTGCTGGCGACGCCGCATCTCGGCTATGTTGCCGACAGCAATTACCGCACCTACTTTACGCAGGCGGTGGAAGATATTCAGGGATGGTTGACCGGTGCGCCACTGCGCTCGTTACTCTGAACGGCCTGCGCGACGTTTTTCCGCAATACGCAGCGCCACTTCGAGGCTATCTTCCGCCAGCGCGCCATTCGGCAGATCGCGCTGGGCGTTGAGACGCTGATTAATGCGCTCCAGCGTCGGCGTTAACTGGCCCACTAATTGCTGATATTCATCAAGCTGCGTGATGGGTTGGTTACGTGCGATGCTGGTTTGTGTCAGTCGTTGCAGCTGACGAAAGCTCTCCATCGCCTGGCTGGTGAGTAATCCGGCCTGACGCCAGCTTTTCAGGCGTTGCAGCAGTTCATCGGGTTGTTGCGCCAATAATGCCAGCTGCGCATCGGCACGTTCGCCACAGTTAATCCACTCAATCGAGGTACTGGAAACGGCAGCCGTCCGCGGTGCCGCAGGCACAATATTGATAAGATTCCTTTCTACACTGTCGATCATCGACAGCCAGGGATTCTTAAAAGACTGGGCGTTTTTCCTCGACATGAACACTCCACCTAAGCACGGCGGCAGAGTATTACTGAATGCTTACAAACTGGCAAGCGGTGCTTACCGCCTCGCTTAATGATAAGTTTTTCTTATTTATTTGCGCAACAATCAGGTATGGCAATAAAGCCGCGGCATACCAGAATAATTGATTATTTGATCGCCGTTCGGGAGTTGATACATCTGATAAAAATCATTATTGGCTTCACGTGCCGAGGTGAAAAGAACCTGTGCCGCCAGTGCGGCTGGCACGGTATCATCGGCCATAATTTGCACCTCATGGGTATTCACTCGCATAAAGTCGCCCTGACGATACCAGCTCATGTTTGAAACTCTGTGGACGCGATAGTGATTATCTCGCAAGGTAATGGTACCCGTTAGCATTGAACTGCCGCTGCCATCTGCTCTAAAGCGATTACGCACGGTAGCATCAATCGCACCAGTAGAAATTCCTTCATTATCAATTCGATATGGAACATCGCACCACTCTGGTACAGGTTCAGCGGGGCGCGCCAGCAACACCAATATCCAGGGCAAGATAAAAAGCATAAAAATAGCGAACCCAAGCCATAACTTACGCATCCGGTATCTCCTGAGCAGAAACCATCCACGACATGCACTCATTATTCTTTTGCGACATCGGCCTGACGCAGAGGAAAGCACTGGTAAATATGCGCGTGCGCGCCCGATTTATGTAAAGCAGCGGTGGAGTAGAACCATCCGGCAGATGCGGTTTTAGGTCACGAAATCGGCGCAACGCATCCTGCACAGCAAAGGAATTCGGCATCAGGCTTTCCGCGATGAACACCTGGGTTTGCGCCTCATGCCCATAAGATATGTAGTTTGTGCCTGCATGTCCGGTCGGTGCTAGCTCATGGCGCGTGACCAGCGCAAGCGCCACATTAAGCAGCAAAAAGATCACCAGCACTCCGCGCAGCAGCCAGGATTTTCTCTTTGCTACAACAGTTTTCATTCGTGTTGCAGGCTGCACGATAACCGACATCTTAGCCTCTGAGTCCACAGACACAATGTCGTTATAGGGTTCGACATCTACCTGCTCCGCCAACACGCAGCCAATTAGCGGAACCTGGTGTATCAAGGCACCTGGCGCGTGGGCATGCAGTGCCAGACGATTGATCTCGGCAATTGTGGTAGTAAGGCGATCGGCAAAGGGCACATCAGTGGGTTCCCGCTGAAACAGCACATGCAGTGCCTGATTACGCACCAATTTCCCCTGCGCATTTAGCACGCGGCGTAAAACTGCGCATTGAAGCGTCGTCAGCGCAACACGTTGTGTTGAGGAATTCAGCGGATAAAACATCTGGTGTTCGGCATCAAAACAGAGACTTTTGGCAAACAAAACATAACGCGCCATGCGAATCCTGATTTCCAAAAAAGCAATTGGCGTAAGTATAAGTAGATTAACCATAAGGCGCACGCTAACCGCAGCGCGTAATGTTATTTCCCCCTCTTTTTTTGACGCGTTTAAGCATGAATAAAGCCGTATCATTAGCTAAAAAATAGCCAGTTAATGGTGAAAACATGACAAATATCACACTAAATCGGTATACTCTGTCGCGGTTGGCAATCATTACCCCCCTAATAATTGCCCGGCAGGCCAGGGAAAAACGTTATTTCCCGGCTATGCTTTAATTTTCTCAACGCCGCGGACTGTTGGCATTTATTGAGTCCGCAGCGTTGAGGATTTTTCGAATTCCAATACAGGGTATCTGCATGAAACTACGTAGGAAGCGTGTAAAACCTATCGGGATTGATGATGTCACGATTATCGATGACTCCCGTTTACGTAAAGCCATTACCGCGGCTTCGCTGGGCAACGCGATGGAATGGTTTGATTTTGGTGTTTATGGCTTTGTGGCTTATGCACTGGGTAAGGTGTTCTTCCCGGATGCTTCACCAAGTGTACAGATGATTGCTGCACTGGGTACGTTCTCAGTTCCGTTCCTGATTCGTCCGCTCGGTGGTTTGTTCTTTGGCATGTTGGGCGATAAATATGGTCGCCAGAAAATCCTCTCTATCACCATCGTCATCATGTCGATCAGTACCTTCTGTATTGGCTTGATACCCTCTTATGCCTCCATTGGTATCTGGGCACCGATTCTGCTGCTGTTGGCAAAAATGGCGCAGGGCTTCTCAGTCGGTGGTGAATATACCGGCGCATCGATCTTCGTTGCCGAGTACTCGCCTGACCGTAAGCGCGGCTTTATGGGCAGTTGGCTCGACTTCGGTTCGATTGCGGGCTTCGTGCTGGGTGCGGGCGTTGTGGTACTGATCTCTACCATCATCGGTGAAGAGAAGTTCCTCGAGTGGGGCTGGCGCATTCCGTTCTTTATTGCGCTGCCGCTGGGCATTATCGGCTTGTATCTGCGTCATGCGCTGGAAGAAACGCCTGCGTTCCAGCAGCACGTTGAGAAACTGGAACAGGGCGACCGTGAAGGTCTGCGCGACGGCCCGAAAGTGTCGTTTAAAGAGATTGCGACCAAACACTGGAAAAGCCTGTTGGCCTGTATCGGTCTGGTGATTGCCACCAACGTGACCTACTACATGCTGCTGACCTACATGCCGAGTTATCTGTCGCATAACCTGCACTACTCGGAAGATCACGGCGTGTTAATCATTATCGCCATCATGATGGGTATGCTGTTTGTGCAGCCAGTGATGGGCATGCTAAGTGACCGTTTTGGCCGTCGTCCGTTTATCATCATTGGCTCTATCGCGCTATTTGCCTTCGCGATACCGTCCTTTATGCTGATCAATAGCGGCGTGTTGGGCCTGATTTTTGCCGGTCTGCTGCTGATGGCGGTAATTCTTAATGCCTTTACCGGTGTGATGGCGTCGTCGCTACCTGCGATGTTCCCAACCCACATTCGCTACAGCGCGTTAGCAAGTGCCTTTAATATCTCGGTGCTGATTGCTGGTTTGACACCGACACTCGCCGCTTATTTAGTCGAAGCCACCAACAATCTGTACATGCCAGCTTACTACCTGATGGTTGTCGCGGTGATTGGTTTGATTACCGGTATCTACATGAAAGAGACCGCTAACAAGCCGCTGCGCGGTGCCACTCCGGCGGCGTCGGATCTCGAAGAAGCGCGTGAAATTCTTCAGGAGCATCACGACAACATCGAGCAGAAAATCGAAGATATTGATGACGAGATCGCCAAGCTTGAGGCGAAACGTAAAAACCTGGTGCAGCAGCACCCGGACATCAACGAGTAATCTTCCCCGCTCCCGCCGCCCGGCGGGAGTTTTCGTTTCCGCACACAATCCTTCATGCGCAGTGCCGAAAAGGGGTAAACTATTGCCACTTTTTTAACCTGCATAAGTT
>NZ_DAMBSA010000172.1:1689-9245 GCF_032054795.1 Pantoea sp. CTOTU49201 | reverse complement strand
GATTAGCCGCTGTAAATGGCGGCTGCTGGTATCGAGTATTGCCACCACTTCCTGCTGCTCGGCATTCAGGGGACCAGCGACCTGATCGGCCAGCAGTTCAGTGCCTTCACGCAGGCTGGCGAGCGGCGTCTTAAGCTCGTGCGACAGGTGACGCAAAAATTCGTGGCGCTGCTCTTCCAGCCAGCTTAAGCGCTCACTCAGCCAGACGATGCGCTGCCCCAGCGACCGGATCTCACGCGGCCCCCGGAAGCTGCCGCTATCACCCAGCGCTTTACCTTCGCCCAATCGATTGATCATGCGTTCAACCCGTTTCACCGGACCGATGATCATCCCCGTAAACAGCAAGACCAACACCAGGCTTATCAGGAACAAAATCAGCGCCTGCCAGCCAAAAAACTGGCCGCGATCGGCGATTTCACGCTGCAGCTGTAAACCGCGCGAAAACACCACTTCGCGCGTTGCCTGCACCATTTGCGTATTGGTATCGGAAAAGCGCTCCAGCGCGCTGGCGGCTTGCGCCTCGGGATTGCCGTTGTCGCACTGCAACTGCTGCAGCTGCGGCAAGGTGGTTTGCAGCACTTTGAAGGAGGGCAGATCGGGCAAACTGGCGGCGTGGCTGCTGAGCATTTGGCCGTAGCGCGTCCATTGCGTTTGATACAGCTTCGCCAGCGACACATCGCCGAGCACGCAATATTGACGATAGCTGCGCTCCAGCTCCAGCGCGGTTCGCGCCATCGCTTCGCTGCGACGCACATCGGTAAAGGTGTTGCGGTTGGTATCGGCTGCCTGGTTGCTTAACGCCGAAAGACTTTCCCACGCTTGCCACGCCAGCACCAGCAACGGCAGCAGTACCAGCAGGAAAGCCATTAACACCAACTGCCGCAGGGATCGGGGAAACAGACGCCATTTCATCACAACCGCGCTTCCTTAAATGTGAGCTGCAGGCATGCTAGCGAAGTATCAAAAGGGAAGAAAGGCCAGATATGAAAACGGCAGGCCTTTTGGCCTGCCGTGAGAGCGACGCCGCAGCATCGCTTGCAAATTAGGTGGAGCCTAACTCAACGTTGCGTCCGATGTTTGATAACGTTGCAGAGCAAACGATTATCGGTGAGGTGGACGACAGGCTCCGTTTGGTGCGTCATTCGGTTTTTATGAGCTCAGCCGCTAAAGCGGGGCAATCATAAACAGGTGAATGAGCCACGCAAGGAGTATAGCAAGTATCGTGCCAATAAATAAATAGCGTTTATTATCAGAGGAATGCCAGACAGGAAGCGGCGTTTAGGCGAAAAGCGGACCGGACGGTCTTTGAAAAGTGTCGCTGATTAGCAACGAGTTTGGCGCGTTAATTTCCCATTTATATAAATCAATGAGTTAAATGTCACCATTTGGCGACAAGGTGTAGGCGGGATTGTCGTTGTTTTCCGACAGTTTGAGAATCATGCGGATTTTAGCAAGGTCGCCATGAATGGCGACCCTACGGGAGATGTGAAAAAGGCCGCTGTTTAGCGGCCTTTGTTTTGCTTATCCCAACTGCTTGCGCGCGTTGCGGAAAATACGCATCCACGGGCTGTCCTCGCCCCACTCTGCCGGATGCCATGAGTTGCTCACGGTACGGAACACACGCTCTGGGTGCGGCATCATAATGGTGACGCGGCCGCTTTCGTTGGTTACCGCAGTGATGCCGTTTGGTGAGCCATTCGGGTTGGCCGGATAGCTTTCTGTCACTTTGCCGAAGTTATCGATGAAGCGCAGCGCCACCAGACCTTTGCTCTCCAGCTGTGCCAGATGCGCGCCGTCACGCACTTCGACAAAACCTTCACCGTGCGATACCGCGATTGGCATATGCGATCCGACCATGCCATCCAGCAGCAGCGATGGGCTCGCCGCCACTTCAACCAGGCTGAAACGCGCTTCAAAACGCTCGGACTGGTTGCGCACAAAGCGTGGCCACAGTTCGCTGCCTGGAATCAGTTCACGCAGGTTCGACATCATCTGGCAACCGTTACACACGCCAAGTGCCAGCGTTTGTGGGCGATGGAAGAAGTTCTCGAACTCATCACGCACGCGGCCGTTGAACAGGATGGATTTCGCCCAACCTTCGCCCGCGCCCAGCACGTCACCGTATGAGAAGCCGCCGCAGGCGACCAGCGCCTGGAACTCTTCCAGACCGCGACGACCAGCCAGCAGATCGCTCATGTGCACATCAACCGCAGTAAAGCCCGCACGATGGAAGGCGGCAGCCATTTCCACGTGTGAGTTGACGCCCTGCTCACGCAGCACTGCCACACGCGGACGTGCGCCCGTCGCAATCATCGGTGCCGCAACATCTTCTTCTGGTTTGAAGGTCAGATGGACGTTCAGACCTGGGTCGTTATCGTCTTTCTTCGCTTCATGCTCCTGATCGGCACAGGCTGGGTTATCACGCAGACGCTGCATCTGCCAGGTGGTTTCTGCCCACCAGGTACGCAACGTGGTACGGCTTTCGCTGTACACCGCGCTGTCGCCAGAACGGATCACAAAGCGATCGCCCGGCAACGCTTTACCAATCACATGCAGGTTAGCGCTCAGGCCGTGGTCAGCAAACACCTTCTCGACTGCTGCACGATCCGCTGCGTTGATCTGCAGCACCGCACCCAGCTCTTCGGTGAACAGTGCGGCTAACGCATCGCTGCCCAGCGCGGCGATATCGGCTTCGATACCGCAGTGACCGGTGAAGGCCATCTCCGCCAGCGTAACCAGCAGGCCGCCGTCAGAGCGGTCGTGGTAAGCCAGCAGTTTCTGCTCGGCCACCAGCGCCTGAATGGCGTTGAAGAAGCCCGCCAGCTGCGTGGCGTCACGCACGTCAGCAGGCTTGTCGCCCAGCTGACGATAAACCTGCGACAGCGCGGTCGCGCCAAGCGTGTTCGCGCCGTTGCCGAGATCCACCAGCAACAGCAGGTTGTCTTGATCCGCTTGCAGCTGCGGCGTCACGGTGCGACGCACATCTTCAACGCGCGCAAAGGCGGTGATCACCAGCGACAGCGGCGAGGTCATTTCGCACTGCTCGGTGCCATTCTGCCAGCGGGTTTTCATCGACATCGAGTCTTTGCCCACCGGAATGGTGATACCCAGCGCCGGACACAGCTCTTCGCCGACCGCTTTCACCGCAGCGTACAAGCCGGCGTCTTCGCCCGGATGACCGGCTGCGGCCATCCAGTTCGCAGACAGCTTAACGCGTTGCAGCGAACCAATTGAGGTTGCAGCGATGTTGGTCAGCGCTTCACCGACGGCCAGACGACCTGAGGCAGCGAAGTCGAGCAATGCGACGGGCGCACGTTCACCAAGGGAGAACGCTTCACCGTGATAGCTATCGAGGCTGGCGGTGGTGACGGCGCAGTTCGCAACCGGAATCTGCCACGGACCCACCATTTGATCGCGCGCGACCATACCGGTTACGCTGCGGTCACCAATGGTGATCAGGAAGGTTTTTTCTGCCACGGTTGGCAAGTGCAGCACGCGATTTACCGCATCCGCCACGCTAATGCCGTCACGCTGCAGCGCATCACCTTTAGCCTGCTGGCTGGCAACATCACGCGTCATCTTCGGCGTTTTGCCCAGCAGCACGTCGAGCGGCATGTCGATTGGCTTGTTGTCGAAATGGCTGTCGGCGAGGTTCAGATGCAGCTCTTCGGTAGCTTCACCGATGACGGCATAAGGCGCGCGTTCACGCTTACACAGCTCGTCAAACAGCGCCAGTTGTGCAGGGGCAACCGCCAGTACATAACGTTCCTGCGACTCGTTACACCACACTTCCAGCGGGCTCATACCTGGCTCATCGCTGAGGATGTCGCGCAGGTTGAAGTTACCGCCACGATTACCGTCGCTCACCAGTTCTGGCATCGCATTCGACAGACCGCCCGCGCCGACGTCATGGATAAACAGAATCGGGTTGGCTTCGCCCAGCTGCCAGCAGCGGTCGATCACTTCCTGGCAACGACGCTCCATTTCTGGGTTGTCGCGCTGTACTGACGCAAAGTCGAGATCGGCATCCGATTGGCCAGATGCCATTGATGACGCTGCGCCGCCGCCCAAACCGATGTTCATCGCCGGTCCACCCAGCACGATCAGTTTGGCGCCCACCACGATTTCGCCTTTCTGCACGTGATCGGCACGGATGTTACCGATGCCGCCCGCCAGCATGATTGGCTTGTGGTAGCCGCGCAGCTCAACGCCATTGTGGCTGTTGACGCGCTCTTCATAGGTACGGAAGTAGCCGTTCAGGGCTGGACGACCAAATTCGTTGTTAAACGCCGCGCCGCCCAATGGGCCTTCGGTCATGATATCCAGCGCGGTGACAATGCGATCCGGCTTACCGAAATCCTCTTCCCACGGCTGTTCAAAGCCTGGAATACGCAAGTTCGATACCGAGAAACCGACCAGACCGGCTTTTGGCTTGGCACCGCGTCCGGTTGCGCCTTCATCACGAATCTCGCCACCGGAACCGGTCGCGGCACCCGGCCACGGCGAAATAGCGGTTGGGTGGTTGTGGGTTTCGACTTTCATCAGGATATGTGCGGCTTCCTGATGGAATTCATATTCGCCCTTCTGCGCATCGGCGTAGAAGCGGCCAACCTCAGAACCTTCCATTACCGCTGCGTTGTCTTTATAAGCAGACAGCACGTGCTCAGGATTATGTTCAAAGGTGTTTTTGATCATTTTAAACAGCGACTTCGGCTGCTTTTCGCCGTCGATAATCCAGTCGGCGTTGAAGATCTTGTGACGACAGTGCTCAGAGTTTGCCTGCGCAAACATGTAGAGCTCGATGTCGTTTGGATTGCGGCCCAGCTTAGTAAAGGCATCAAGCAGGTAATCGATCTCATCATCGGCCAGCGCCAGGCCCAGCGTGGTGTTGGCCTGCTCCAGCGCACTGCGACCGGCGCCCAACACGTCAACGCTTTTCAGCGGCTGCGGCTGATGGTGAGCAAACAGCTGCTGCGCATCGTTGAGGTCAGCGAACACCGTTTCCATCATGCGGTCATGCAGCAGGCTCGCCAGCTGCTGCCACTGTGCTTCCGTCAGCTCAGGTGCCTGCACATAGAAGGCCATACCGCGCTCAAGACGCAATACCTGTGGCAGATCGCAGTTGTGGGCGATGTCGGTGGCTTTCGATGACCACGGAGAGATGGTGCCGGGACGCGGCGTTACCAGCAACAGACGCCCTTGTGGCGCGTGTTCGGCGAGAGAAGGACCGTATTTCAGCAGGCGTTGCAGGCGGGCTTGCTCATCCGCGCTGAGCGGTGTACTAACATCGGCAAAATGGACGTACTCGGCGTAAATATCACTCACCGGAAGGTGAGCGTCCTGAAAGCGGGTCAGCAGTTTGTTTACACGAAATGCCGACAGAGCGGGCGAACCACGCAGAATTTCCATCATTAAAGATCTCTCGTCTTTGAAGTGCCGGGCGACGCTTCATTGGGCGCAACAGGGGAAAACGGGCGGTATTATAGAGAAACAGCTCGGGTTACGAAACCGTTTGCGCATAAATTCTGGCACCTGGCGTTTGGCTGAATTTTGCACAATTCTTGCTATAAAAGTTGCCCTGCCCCTTTTTGTTGCGCAAAATGCCCCTCGCTCTGGGAGTTAAAACAACATAAATACTGCCTTTAAAAGACAGAGGCCTGTGAGCCATTACGAGACAACTATTTGAAACGCCTAAAAATAAACTATCTGTTTATCGGTCTGATCACCGTGCTGCTTGCGCTAGCATTGTGGCCTTCCATCCCGTGGTACGGGGGCGGAACAGACGCGCTATCACAGATCAAATCACGCGGAGTGCTGCGCATCAGTACCGTTAACTCTCCGCTGACTTACTACACCATTAACAATGCACCAGCCGGTATGGATTACGAGCTGGCGAAGCGCTTCGCCGATTACCTGGGCGTGAAACTGGAAGTTGAGGTGCGTCCTAACCTTGGCGACCTGTTTGACGACCTCGATGACGGTAAGGCGGATTTGCTGGCTGCCGGCTTGATCTACAACAGCGAGCGCCTCGCGCACTACCAAAGTGGTCCGAGCTACTATTCGGTGTCGCAGCAGCTGGTGTACCGCATTGATAAGCCCCGGCCGAAGAATCTCGGCGATCTCAAAGGCCGCCTGATTGTGCAGTCCGGTTCGGCATATCTGTCAACTTTACGTTCCGCCAAAGCTGACAGCTATCCCGATCTCGACTGGGCGATCTCCACCGATCAGGGCCAGAAAGCGCTGCTTGAAGCGGTTGCCGACGGCAAACTCGATTACACGGTGGGCGATTCGGTCACTATCGGCCTGCTGCAGCGCATTCATCCGCAGCTGGCGGTAGCGTTTGATGTAACCGATGAAGAGCCGGTAACCTGGTATTTGCCGCGTAACGATGACGACAGCCTCAGCGCGGCGATGCTCGACTTCTACAGCCAGATGGGCGAGGAAGGCACCATGGCGCGACTGGAAGAGAAGTATCTCGGCCACGTTGGCACCTTTGATTACGTTGATACCCGCACCTTCCTGCGCGCCATTGATAACACGCTGCCGGATATCAAACCGCTGTTTGAGAAATATTCCGCCAGCATGGATTGGCGTTTACTGGCGGCGATCTCTTATCAGGAATCGCACTGGAATCCGCAGGCTACGTCGCCAACCGGCGTGCGCGGCATGATGATGTTGACGCGTAATACCGCTGATAGCCTCGACGTTGACGATCGCCTCGATCCCGAACAGAGCATTCGTGGCGGCAGCGAATATCTCAAGCGCATGATGGAGAAAGTGCCGGAGACCATTCCGGAAGATGAACGTATCTGGTTCGCGCTGGCGGCGTACAACATGGGCTACGCGCACATGCTGGACGTGCGCAAGCTAACGGCGAAACAGGGCGGCAATCCGGACAGCTGGGCCGACGTGAAGCTGCGCCTGCCAATGCTCAGCCAGAAGCGCTACTACACGCAAACCACCTACGGCTACGCGCGCGGCCACGAAGCCTATAACTACGTTGAGAACATCCGTAAGTATCAGATCAGTTTGGTGGGATATTTGCAGGAGCAGGAGAAGCGTTTAGCGCAGCAGTCGGCGCTGGAAGCGGAATTAGGCGCCGGTTACCCGGCGGTTGAACCGAAAATTGCGATGAATTAACCGGTGCGCTGCGCCTGACGCAGCGCCTTCTTCTGCTCGCGACGCATGCGGAAGAAGTCACTCAGCATCCCGGCACACTCTTCCGCCAGCACGCCGCAATCAATCTGAATTTGATGATTCATGCCGGGATGACCAATCACATCCAGCAGTGAACCGGCCGCGCCGGTTTTCTCATCTTTAGCGCCATACACCAGTCGCGTGATGCGACTGTGCACCATCGCACCGGCGCACATCACACAGGGTTCCAGCGTGACGTACAGCGTGGTATCCAGCAATCGATAGTTTTCCAGTACTTTGCCGCCCTGGCGCAGCGCCATGATCTCGGCATGTGCGGTAGGATCGTGCTGACCAATCGGCCGATTCCAGCCTTCGCCAATCACCTTGTCGCCCTGCACCAGCACCGCACCGACCGGCAC
>NZ_DAMBSA010000172.1:0-1679 GCF_032054795.1 Pantoea sp. CTOTU49201 | reverse complement strand
ACCGGCACTTCGCCCTGCTCCCACGCGCGCTTCGCCAGTTCCAGCGCATAACGCATCCAATATTCATCAGTTTGTGGGTTCACCGGGCAACTCCTGCGGACATTTAAGGCGGCGCATTATAGCGATGCTACTGCCGGAATCGAAGCGTTATTCCAGCTGTTGCAGCTCACCGCTTGGCGTGACGCGCCAGCGATGCTGACAGAAGAACAGCAGCGGATTGTCCTGTTTGCTGTCGCTGTAGCCGCTATACAGTTGCAGCGGCGTGCCGATTTTCTCCTCCAGCTGCGCCACCTTTTCATGACCAAGACAGCGCATCGACAGTAAACGTCCGCCGCGGCCCGGTTTCATCTGGCTGGCGATCAGCTGCACGCGCGGTAAAAATGCCGAATCGAAATAGACTTGCTCCACCAGCGACTGCGGCGAACCGGTTATCAGCCAGACATCGGCATCGTTACTGCTGAGATAGTCGGTAAGTCGCTGCTGTACCACCGGAAAGGCGGTAACACGCTGGCGGAACCACTCGGCGAATTCAGCCTCACGCTGGCGCAGACGTGTTTCGCTGTGGCCGAAGGTGATCGCCCACAGTAATAAACTCATCGGCCAGCGTGCGGCGCGGCCTTTGAACAGCATGCCAAGACCGATCACCGGCAACAGCGGCACCACCAGCAGCAAATTGATCGGCTGACGTCGCAGCAGATAGCGCATAAAGGTGCCAAACATGTCTTGCTGATGTAGCGTGCCATCGAGATCGAAAAACACCACGCGTCGTTGTGTACCCTTTGTCAAACAGCACTCCTTCTCTATCCTTCGCGGTTTCTGCACTACAGTGTAGCCAGCTTCGGCGTTCGAGGCGAAAGCTGCTATTTTTAATTCCAATGACTACAATGCCATTTGAATAGTTTATTCTTCGCGTTTACGCGCTGTTTGCGGATAAAGGAATTAAGGATCGAACCATGAGTTCATTGCTGCGCATTCGTCAGCTTTACCCTCGACTGGCGCTAAATGAGCGTCGGCTGGCGGATTTTTTGCTGTCGCAGCCGGATCGTGCACGGCATCTCAGTTCACAAAAACTCGCCGAGGAATCGGGCGTTAGCCAATCCAGCGTGGTTAAGTTCGCCCAGAAGCTCGGCTACAAAGGCTTTCCGGCGCTAAAGCTGGCGCTGAGCGAGTCGATGGCCGATCGCGATGCGATCACCGTGCACAACCATATTCTCAGCGACGATCCACTGAAAGTGGTTGGCGAAAAGTTGCTGACCGAGAAGATCTCAGCGATCCGCGCCACGCTGGATATCAACAGCGAAGAGAAGCTGCTGCAAACCTTGCAGCTACTGAAAAATGCCAATCGTATTTTGCTGGTCGGCATCGGTGCGTCCGGTTTAGTGGCGAAAGATTTTTCGTGGAAGCTGATGAAGATCGGCATCAATGCGGTGGCGGAACAGGATATGCACGCCTTGCTCGCCAGCGTGCAAGCGATGGCGCCAGGCGATGTTCTGCTGGCGATCTCCTATACTGGCGAACGTCGCGAAATCAATCTGGCAGCGCAGGAAGCAGCGCAAGTTGGTGCCGATGTGCTGGCCTTTACCGGCTTTACGCCGAATGCTCTGCAGCAGTGCGCCACGGTTTGCCTCTACACCGTGGCGGAAGAGCAGAGCACGCGCAGTGCGGCGATCTCGTCGACC
>NZ_DAMBSA010000171.1:0-9251 GCF_032054795.1 Pantoea sp. CTOTU49201 | reverse complement strand
AGCGCGCGCTTCAGAGACCATCAATCCCCATTCTGGCTCTGGCGGCTGCGCGCCCAGCCCCAGGAAACTCAGGGTGGCAAACAGCATGATGGCGAAGGCAACGCGAATGGTGGCTTCAACGATGATCGGCGCCAGAATATTCGGCAGCATTTCGCGCAGGATGATGTAGTGCCCGGCTTCGCCGCGCGCGATGGCAGCGTTGATGTAATCCTGCTGGCGGGCGGCCAATGCCACGCTGCGCGAGATGCGCACCATGCCCGGCACAAAGGCGATGGTGATCGCCAGCACCGCGTTCATGCTGCTCTGCCCGAGCGTGCTGACAATCAGCAACGCAAACAGCAGGCTGGGAATCGCCATCACCGCATCCATGGTGCGCATCATGAACTCGTCAAATTTGCCGCCCAGATAGGCGCTGGCGGTGCCGAGCACCGAACCGATCACCATCGCCAACGCGGTGGCCAGCAGCGACAGTAAAATGGTTGAACGCGCGCCCACCATCACACGGCTAAAAATGTCGCGGCCCATCTGATCGGTACCAAACCAATGTTCCGCGCTGGGCGGCTTATAGCGCGTCAGGATGGAGATCGATTCAGGATCAAAAGGCGCAACGTGCGCGCCGCCCACCACCATCAGCAGCGCCAGCAAGATAATCAGCACGCCAGCGGCGCCCTGCGGTGAACGCAGCAAACGTTTCAAAATATCAGGCATAGGAGATCCGCTTATCGAGAGTGACGTAGGCCAAATCAGCCAGGAAGTTCACCACTGAATAGGTCGCGGCGAGGATCATCACGCCAGCCTGAATGGTGGGCAGATCGCGCGCCTGCACGGCGACAATCAGTTCGCGGCCAATGCCGGGAATGGCGAAGATCTCTTCCACCACCACAATCCCGCCCAGCAGATAACCGACATCCAGCGCCACAATAGTGATGGTCGGCAACAAGCCATTGCGCAGCGCATGTCGCCAGAGAATGCGGCGACGCGATAAGCCTTTCAGCCACGCGGCGCGGATGTAATCGGTATGCAGCACATCGACCATTTCTGAGCGCACCATGCGCGAGACGTGCGCCACCAGAATCAGCGCCACGGTTACCGACGGCAAAATCAGGTGCTGAATGCCGCTAACGAAGTTCTCACTGAGCGGCACATAGCCGGTGGCGGGCAAAATCTGCCAGACATCGGCAAACAACAGCAGCACCAACGTAGCGGTGACGAATTCCGGGAAGGAGATGCCGATGTAGGAGATAACGCTCACCAGCACGTCGGCGGTTTTGCCGCGACGTACCGCCGCCCAGATGCCGAGGGGAATGGCGATAATCAGCATCAGGATCAGGGCGCACACCGCCAGCAGCAGCGATCGCGATAACGCCGTCAGCAGCGTCGGCGCCACTTCGAGGCCATTGCGCATCGATACGCCAAAGTTGCCCTGCAGCGCCTGCGTCAGCCAGTGCCAATATTGCAACCACGCCGGGGCATCCAGCCCCAAACGTTCACGCACCGCCGCCAACGCTTCCGGCGTGGCGTTTTGTCCCAGCAAAGTGACAGCCGCATCGGCCGGTAACAGTTGAGTGATGCCAAAGACCAGCAGCGACACCACTAACAAGGTGTAAACCATCAGCAGAAGGCGTTTAAGCAGATAACTTGCTGTCACGTTCGCTCCTTACACTGCGCGCTTCGGCGCTTTGTCGGTCAACCAGATATGGTCAAGACGGAACACCGCACCGCGCGGATGCAGGTGATATCCGCCGACATAGTCGCGGCTGGCGGCGAGCAGATCGAAGAAGGTTGGGATCACCGATGGCACTTCGTCATGCATCAGCTGCTGCGCTTTGCCATACAACGTGGCGCGCTGGGCTTCATCACGAGTTTCACGCGCTGCACCGACCGCTTTATCAAACTCCACGTTGTTCCAGCGCGTTTCATTCCACGACGCAGTTGAGGTGTAGAGCAGAGAGAACACCGCGTCTGGCGTCGGCTGCATGTTGTAGAAGCCGACGTAGAAATTGCCTTTCTTCCACACCTGATCGAGATAGGTGCTGTGCGCCATGGTCTGCACGTTGATGCGGAAACCGCCCTGTTTCGCCATCTCGCGCAACGCGATGCCTAGCTGGGTGCGGGTGGCCGGTTTGTCGGAGGCGATCAGCGTTAAATCCAGACCGTTGGGATAACCGGCATCCGCCAGCAGCGCCTTGGCTTTGCTGTAATCCACCGCTTTTTTCGCCAGGTTGGCGAAGAACGGATACGCGCCGTTAATCGGCGTGTCGTTGCCCGGTGAACCCAAGCCATCCGCCACGAAATCCACTGACGCCTGACGATCAACGCACAGCGCCAGCGCCTGTCGTACCCGCACATCGTTGAACGGTTTTTGGTCGCAGCCCATGTTCACATTGAGGAACTGGCCGGATGCTACGCGCAGCGGCAGCACGCCGGAAGATTTGGACAGGCGCGCGAACTCGCTCGACTGCGCGCTCAGCATCAAATCGGTGTCACCGGAGATCAGCGCAGAACTTTCCGCGATGCCATCGGGATAAACCACCACTTCCACGCCATCCAGATAAGGACGCGCCGGATCGTAGTAATGCGGATTGCGCTTCACCACAATTTTGCGTTCTGGATCGTAGGACACCAGCTGGAAAGGACCGGCGCCGAACGAGGCTTTACTCAACTTGTCAAACTGGCCTTGCGCGATGCTGGCCGGGATAATTTTTGCGTCCGGATAAGCCAGCATCACTGGCAAATCGGCGTAAGGCGCATCGGTTTCAATCAATACCGTGTTGGTATCTGGCGCGCTGACGGCTTTAATCGGCCCAATGTTATGCAGCGCCGGTGAAGCATTTTTCGGATCGAGCAGCGCCTGTAGGCTGGCGACGACATCCGCTGAGGTTAACGCCGAACCGTCGCTGAACTTCAGGTTCGGGCGCAGGGTAAATGTCCACGGCTTGAGATCGGCGCTGGCCTGCCAGGATTGCGCCAAATCGGCTTCGGCTTTCATCTCCTGCGTCAGACGCGTTAAACCGCTGTACAGCAGTTCCGCCACCAAATATTCCGGGTTGACGCGAACCTGATGCGGATTCAGCACGCTGACGGCCTGGTCAACGCTGATGCGCAACACGCCGCCTTTACGCGCGGTGCCGCCCGGCGTAGCACTCGCCACCTGCGCGGCATGGGCCGAGAACGACCAGGGCAGCATCGCTGCGCCCGTCAGAGCGGTAGAACTGGCGATAAACTGTCTGCGGTTTAACCCTTTCATTGCGCACATCTTCTCTTCCTCGTTAATTAGTTAACTACCCTGGGTTGGCTGAAAATCATCGGCGAGATACGCCAGAATGGACTGCGAAAGTGCGATCAAATCTGCCAGCGTGGTGTACTCATCAGCGGCATGAATGCGATTGTCGGGACGGGCCAGCCCGCCGAGTAAAATCTCCTGAATCCCGGCTTGCTGGACCCAGCCCATATCGGAACTGGTGGACGATCCCCAGGGTTTGAACTCGCTGGGTTGGAAACCAAATCCCTGGCTCAGCGCCGCCTGCCAGCGCGGCCAATGCGGGCCGTCAGGATTAGCGACCGGTGCCAGATGACCAATCATTTGCAGCGTGACGTCGAGTGCGGGGCTATCGCGCATCGCACTTTCCACACAGTGCGTCAGCTCTTGCCACACCGCGTCAAAGTGCTCCTCCGGCGCGTAACGGCGATTAATCAGCAGCTCAAAACGTTCAGGAATAGTCGAACCTTTGCTGCCGCCCTGCGCGGCGGCCAGCGTTAACAGTGACGTCAGCGGTTTGCCGTGATAATGCGGCGGAGAAGGCATCGCCGAGGTGCGTTGTTCCACCTCGAGCTTCAGCTGGTAAAGCGCGTTCATCAGCGGCAGCGCGGCTTCGATAGCATTGATGCCGTTAACCGGATCGCCGGAGTGCGCCGAACGTCCGGTGATAATTACCTTGAGATCGATGCTGCCAAAGCAGCCGGCCCAGATGCGCGGCACTGCGCCGCCGTTGAAGCTGAGCAGATGTCCGGAGAAAAGCTGTTGTTCCGCCAGATAACGGATGCCGGGATACAAGCCGCCCTCTTCATCAGTGCACAGCAGAAACACCGGATTAAAACGCAGCGGAATCGCCGCCGCCTGCGCCGCGCGTACCGCCGCCATCGCCGCAACAATGGTGCCTTTCATGTCTGCCGCGCCGCGCCCAAACAGCTTGCCTTCTGTTGCGGTCAGCGTTAACGCCGGAAAACGCCAGCCATCACCAGCGGGCACGGTATCGGTATGGAAGTAGAGATTGCAGTTTTCAGCCGCACCAACATCGAGTGATGCCAGAAGATTAACGCGTTCACCGTACGCGCTGCCGTCCGGTGCTTGCCATAAATGTTCCGGTACCGAGACGCGCGCAAAGCGGAAATCCAGCGGCTCCAATAAGTGCGTCATCACGTCAGCAAAAGCGCCGTAACCGTTGCCCGGCGGAAAGCAGGTATCGACCTCAAGCATCTGTTTAAGGTCATCCGTCATTTGCGCGCCGTCGCTGGCAATCATCGCTAATGCACTGTTAAAGCGTGAATTTTGCATCATAGGATTATCGTCTGTTGTATTTCTATATAGTTTATAGATAATGCAATTCAACCACTGCGGTCAATCGGTAATCGGAAACATGCAAAAAAACTATGACGCGAACGACGCTCAACCTTTCGCCAGACTCAGCGAAGGCGAAGGTGCGCCGCTGTATGAAGTGGTCAAGCGCCATATCAGCGAATCGATCCTGCAAGGTGAACTGCCCGCAGGCACGATTTTGCCAAGTGAAAATAGCCTGGCGGCGAAGTTTGGTGTGTCGGTTGGCACGGTGCGAAAAGCGCTGGCGGCGCTGACCACGGAAGGCATGCTAATGCGCCGTCGTAAAACCGGCACCGTGGTGACCGGCTGGGCGCCGCTGCACAATCTCAGCCATTTCTTCCAGTATTTCCGGCTGCACGATAAAAGCGGCGGATTGCTGCAATCCGATACCCGTTTACTCGATTATCAGCTCAGCCATGCCAGCGCCGACGAGGCAGAGAAACTGCAAATTTCGCAGGGTGATGAGGTGATCCGCCTGAAACGTTTGCGTCGCGTGAAGGGTATTGCTGCGATGCATGAAACGCTGGTGCTGCCGTCGGTGCGTTTGGTTGATTTTCCCCCCGCCGATCAGTTGCCGCCGCTGCTCTATCGCTATCTGTTTGAACGCTACGATCTGCGCGTTGCTGCGGTGCGCGAGCAAATCACCGCGACGCTGGCGAATGAAGAGGATGCCGCACTGCTGGAGCTGAGTTTACCGCACGCCGTGATGGTGATAGATGAAGTGTCGTTTGATCAGAGCGCCCTTCCAGTGATTCTGGCGCACCACCGTTTTAGCACCGAACACTTTATGTACGTGAATGAGATTCGCTGATCGCCCGGCATGAACCGCCGTTTGAGTAGGATAAAACAGCGCAGATGCGTCGGGTTTCTGGAAGTTTCGGGAAAATGTACTACGCTTTAAAGCTAGTTAAACGTATTCCACTGAAAGGAACTCATCATGATGAATAAAACAGTACTGGCAACGGCATTTCTTGGCACTTTCATGGCAATGACATTGACCGCTTGCTCTTCTAATCAGGCGATTAAAACCACCGACGGACGCACTATCGTGACGTCTGGTAAGCCGCAAATCGACAGCGACACAGGCCTTGTGTCTTACAAGGATGCGCAAACCGGTAAAACTGAGCAGATCAATCGCGACAAAATTACCAACATGAGCGAACTGGATAATTAATATCCAATATTCGTAGGGTCGCCATTTATGGCGACCGCTTTACGCTTAACTTACGCCCTGCTTAAACTCGTGCTACCCGCCAACCTCGCGTTAAATGCTTCTCTATCTCCACCAGCACAAAGATCCCCACACTCACCGCCAGCGAAATCAGCCAGTATTTGAACGGCAGCGGCGCGGTGCCAAACAGCGTGTTCATCAATGGTACATAGATAATCATCGCCTGCAGCGCGATAAGCACCACGGTGACCAGCCAGATGCCACGGTTTTTCAGCAAACCGGCATCCAGCGAGAATCCGTTGCTGTTACGGCAGTTCAGCATGTAAACCCACTGCGCGGTGACCAGCATCTGCAACAGCACGGTGCGGATGAACTCCGGCGTGTAGCCGCGCGGCTGGAGCCAGGCTTCCAGCACAAAGGCGCTAATCGAAATCAGCAAGCCAACGAAGATCACACGCCAGATGGCATAACCATCCATCACCGGGCTGCGCGCGTTACGCGGCGGTCGGCGCATGATGTTGCGCTCTGCCGGTTCGAATGCCAGACCAAACGACAGCGTCGCCGAGGTCGCCATGTTCATCCACAGAATCTGCACCGGCGTTAGCGGCAGCAGGTTGCCCATCAAAATCGCAATGATGATCAGCAATCCCTGCGCCAGGTTAGTCGGCATGATAAACAGAATGGTTTTCTTCAGGTTATCGTAGACGCGTCGGCCCTCTTTCACCGCTGCCGCGATGGTGGCGAAGTTGTCATCGGCGAGGATCATATCCGCCGCCTCTTTGGTCACTTCGGTGCCTTTGATGCCCATCGCGATACCGACGTTGGCCTGCTTCAGCGCAGGCGCATCATTAACGCCATCACCGGTCATGCCGACGATCTCACCGCTGCTCTCCAGCGCTTTCACCAGACGCAGCTTATGCTCAGGGCTGGTACGGGCAAAGATGTCGTACTCACGCGCCGCGACGCCCAACTCGGCATCATCCATGTGCTCCAGCTGATAGCCGGTAATCGCAGAATCGCTGTTACCAATACCCAGCATCTGGCCAATCGCCATCGCGGTTTCCGGGTGATCGCCGGTGATCATCTTCACGCGAATTCCTGCCTGCTGGCAGTCGCGAATCGCGGTGATAGCTTCCGGACGTGGCGGATCCATCATGCAGGCCAGGCCCAGCATCTTCATGCCGTTGCGTAAATCGTCGTGATCGATATGATGCTGCGCTTCCGGCAGCCAGCGCCACGCGGCGGCAACGGTGCGCAACCCTTCGCTGGCGTACATGGTGATCGCCGCTTCCCAATAGCCGCGATCAATCACTTCCGCTTCGGTTGCGCCCTGCTGCTGCTGACACAGCGACAGCAACACATCGGGCGCGCCGGTCATCAGCAGGCACGGTTTGCCATCAATCAGGCAGCTCACCGCCATGTATTTGTAGGCAGAATCAAACGGCAGCTTGCTGAGAATCTGCACCTTGTCATTCTGAATGCCCGCCTTGGCGGCCAGCACTTTCAGCGCGCCTTCGGTTGGTCCACCCACAATGCCCCAGTTGCCGTTAGCATCCTGACGCAGCTGACTTTCGTTACAGATATCCACCACCTGCAAGAAGCCCTGCATCAGCGCATCGCTCTGCTGGCCCGCTTCCAGGGTAAACTCGCCTTTGGGTTCGTAACTGTTGCCGCTGATGCGCCACTGGCTGTTCGCCAGCACCACCGCTTTCACCGTCATCTCGTTCATGGTCAGCGTGCCGGTTTTATCCGAGCAGATCACCGTCATAGCACCGAGCGTTTCGACCGTCGGCAGCTTACGAATGATGGCGTGATTACGCGCCATCGACTGCACGCCGAGCGAAAGAATGATCGAGATAATCGCCGGTAAACCTTCCGGCACCGCCGCCACCGCGAGGCTGATCACCGACAGCAGCAGCTCCGTCACCGCGATGTCGCGCAGCAGATAACCAAACACGAAAAGTGCAATCATCATCAGCATGATGATGCCGAAAATGGCTTTGCCGAGTTTGTCGATCTGTACCAGCAGCGGGGTTTTCGCCTCTTCAATCGAGGAGATCATTGCATTGATGTGGCCCAACTCGGTATCGCCGCCGGTGGCGATCACCACGCCCAGCGCAGTACCTGAACTGACGGTGGTGCCGGAATAGGCCAGATTCAGGCGATCGCCCAGCCCTTTTTCACCCTCAAGTGCCACGGTGTTTTTTGAAACTACCGTTGATTCGCCGGTCAGGATTGCCTCTTCAACGCGCAGGTTGTGCACCTCGAACAGACGCAAATCCGCCGGAATCTTATCGCCTGGACGCAGCATCACCACATCGCCCACCACCAGATCCTGCGTGGCGACGGTGATCTGCTGGCCGTCGCGCAGCACCATGGCATCGCTCGACATCATGTTCTGGATGCTTTTTAGCGACTTTTCGGCGTTGCTCTCCTGAATGAAGCCGATCATGGCGTTGATCACCGCCACGCCAAGAATCACAAAGGTATCCACCCAGTGGCCCATTACCGCGGTGATCACCGCCGCTGCCAGCAGGATATAGATCAGTACGTCTTTGAAATGCGCCAGAAAACGCATCAGCAGTGATTTTTCCGCTTTCTGCGGCAGCACGTTCGGCCCGTTGGCGTCGAGCCGTTGCTGGGCTTCGGTGGTGCTCAATCCCGCAGGTGAGCTGTTTATTGCGTTAAATACCGCGGCGTTATCCTGCTGATAATAGGGCCGCGCGGATGCCTCCGGACGTTTTGGCTGAATAGGAATAACAGTCATAATTAACCCCGTGCTATTGAATTGAAAATAAAAAAGCGTGCGAAAATAAAAAACACATTTTAATTATATTTTCCCGAAGCATACTGACCGTGGTCATGTTTTTACCGATTCAGAAGTGTGATGCTAATAGTGATAGCACTGATTGCGTAGCGTTATTATTTAAACGCAAATAGAAAGAGTGCGTAACGCATATTAAATTTAGTTTCATCTCGGAATCTATTATTCATAGGGAGAATTATTATGAATAAAATACATAACCTGACAATACCGATGATTATCTCCTTTATTATCATTGCGATATCCTCAGCTACCGCCATCGGTTTACTCTCTTACCATGTGGTTTCGCGCATGGTGGCATAATTGATTTCGCCATACACAGCTAAATTAAACCAAGGTTAAACACACAAAATTCATTTCCTCTAATGGCCCTTATTTTGCTGAGGGTCATTATTCCCTCCTTCAGACAATGGCATATTCCCGCCCTTTCTCTCTTATTGAGGCTGGGGTATGAATAATTGGCCAGTGCTGGGCGCACTTCTAATTTGTTTGGTTTTGATCGGTTGTGACAATAAAAGCGGTGATGAAATCAGCGCACCGCGCGTAATTAAAGCATTAACGCTGACGGAAAATACCACAGAAAAAGTCAGGGTATTTCCGGCGCGTATTTCAGCGGGCGATTACACCGAACTGGCCTTTAAGCGTACCGGCCGACTGGC
>NZ_DAMBSA010000170.1:0-9272 GCF_032054795.1 Pantoea sp. CTOTU49201 | reverse complement strand
ACGCATTTTTTAAAGAAGATGAAAGGCCAAACTTTGAACAATTCGCCGTTAGAGATCAGGGAAATTAACTTATCAGGCACAAGGAAAGGTATTAATCTTTATATTTCATATGATTAAAAAAATATGATGAAATTGTGTACAAAAATTTTTCTCAAAACATGACCGAAATCACAACATAAAAACCGCCACTTCAGGTAATTAGCCAGAGAAATGACGGCAATGTGATTATTAATTGTACTAATTTATTAGTGTAAGGGTTGCTAGTTCATCATTCGACAATCAGTCGACCATGTAATGGTTGCAGGGGGCGATTATTACTGTTTTTCAGCGCCAGTTGGAAATCGTGCAACTGTGATTGCGAGAGCGTTACGGGATGCTTCATGACCAGCCAGCGTAAACCTTCGGTGCAGGGTGGAGTAGTGAGCGATCCACTAAAACGATAATAATGGCGATCCTCTGGGAAGAGGGGGTTTAAATCCATGCGCTGTTTCACCACCACTTCCTGATTTATCTGCTTAGGCATGGCAGCAATAATCGGGTTGAGGGCGGTGTTTTCTTTACCCACCTCGAACATCACGGCAATTACCGCTATTTCCCCATCAGCATTAGCGTGAACGAAATGCGCTTCAAGTGGATAAGAGTGGCCGTCGATTTGATTCTCACTCGGGGTATGGAAATGATATTGCTTGAGGCGGAACGTTTCGCCATCCAGCGTGAAATCATCTTCATCATCCACGTTCACTTGCAGTGTGTGCCCGTTATTGACCAGGTTTTCTGCTGCGGTGTGAAATTCTAGATTAAGGGGCGGCAGTCGACCTTCGATGGTATGGCGAATATCAATTGGCGACTGAAACTTGCCGTTATGGCAGGTCTGGAAATCAGCAGAGAGTTCGGCCCAATGATCTGGACCAGCGTTGCCTTCATAACTCCAGTGTGGTGCGGAAGGGGAAGAGGCTGCATGCGCACCAATGCTGTAAGCCAACATTACGCTAAGTAAAAGGGAGGTTTTCATTCTCAATCTCAGTAATAAGAATACCGGCAAGCGGCGTGCCGCAGATATTACGTGGCGATGAGAAAATGACTACCCTGTAACAGACGTCACAGGGTAGAACCAGACCGGGCTTGGATTGTCTGGTAGTTATTCGACGATCAAACGACCATTCAACGGTTGCACAGGACGGCTGTTACCGTGTTCGCCAAGCAAGCGCGCAAAGGAAGCGAGCTGTGCTGAAGAAGCATGCACGGAATCTTTCATTACCAACCAGCGCACGCCTTCAGAACACGGTGGTGTGGTCAGAGAGCCGCTGAAGCGATAGTAGGATTTATTGTCTGGGATAAGCGTTGCGAGGTTTAACGGCTTATCGAGCGCTTTCACTTGGTTAACTTTGGATGGGACATTCTGCAAAATGGACTCAATGGCCGGATTGGCTTCGCCTGCTTCAAACATCACACCGACCACCGCTAGTTGTCCATGTTCATTTGAATGGACAAAGTGAACTTCCAGAGGGAAAGATTTACCCTCTATACGGTTTTCACTTGGTGCGTGGAAATGGAATTGACGGAGCGTATAAGTTTCATCATCCAGCTTGAAGGTATCGCCATCATTAATATCGATCTGAATAGTATGTCCATTATTAACGATGGATTTTTGTTTTGCGTGATATTCAAGATCCAGTGATTTTAATTGACCGTTAACAACATTATGAATATTAACAGGTGACTGATTTACACCAGTTTTACAAGTTTGATAAGCAGCGCCTAAATCTCCCCATTTTTCAGGTGACTCATAGGACCAATGGATATCGTGTGCATAGGAAAAGGGAGCCATCGCTATCAGCAGCGCAGCCAGACTCATCTTAAATTTCATAATAGGGTGACCTGGAAATAATTGAGATCAATGTGCCGTAAATGGCACCGTAAATAGGGATAGCGCTATACCTGGGCGGGAGTCTAAAGCAAAAAAAATAAAGAAAAACCTTAATAACGAGTATTAAGGTTTTTTGAGATGGGTCTCAACCTGAAATGTAAATTCAGGCCGAAAAATGAGTTTTTTAAGTGTATTTAAGCTGATTTTAATCCGGTGATTCGACACCATTCCTCTTTTACTGCAACAGGATCGAGGGCGAATTGTTGTGCATAGGCTTCGCATACATTTTCAGCCTGGCTCTCTAACACGCCGGACAATCCAAGATGTCCACCGGCTTTCGGCAGTACGCTAATCAGCGGCGCCAATTCGCGCAGCGGACCAGCGAGGATGTTGGCGACCACCACGTCAGCCTGCAAGTTATCCGGCTGCTGATGAGGCAGATAAAGCGCCAGACGCTCAGAGACGCCATTACGTTCGGCATTATCGCGGCTGGCCTGAATCGCCTGCGGATCGATATCAATACCGATCGCCTGCGCTGCGCCTAATTTTAGTGCGGCAATAGCGAGAATGCCGGAGCCACAGCCAAAGTCGATCACCGTTTTGCCTTGCAGATCCAGCCCATCAAGCCACGTCAAACACAGCGACGTGGTGGGGTGCGTGCCGGTACCAAATGCAAGGCCCGGATCCAGCATCACATTAACGGCATCTGGATCCGGCACATCGCGCCAGCTTGGGCAGATCCACAGACGCTCACCGAAACGCATCGGGTGGAAGTTATCCATCCATTCACGTTCCCAATCTTTGTCTTCGATCTGCTCGATCTTATGGCGAAACGCGGATCCCAGCAGCGGGTGCTGACTTAACTCGGCCACCACATCGCTCATCTCGGTTTCGGCGTCGAAAAGGCCGATGACATCAGTATCGCCCCAAAGCAGCGTTTCGCCCGGCAGCGGCTCATAAACAGGATTGTCGTGCGTATCCTGGAAAGTGACCGACACGGCGCCAACATCCATCAGCGCATCGCTCAGGGTTTCGGCGTTTTCGCCGGTGCTGTTAATTTTGATTTGAATCCAAGGCATAGCGTTTCTCTTTATTCCAGTGCCGCTGCATGCGTTGCAGGCGTGCGGCCAAACAGATTACCCACCAGGAAGGCCAGCAGGCTTAAGGTCAATGACGGAACGATCGGGTGGAAACCCCACCATTCAATATTCAGGCTGGCAAGCAGCGTGTAGCATCCCGCGCCGACCAGCATGCCGCTGATCGCACCCGTCGAATTGGCGCGCTTCCAATACAAGCCCAGCACCAGCGGCCACAAAAAAACTGCTTCAAGGCCACCAAATGCCAGCAGATTCAGCCAGATAATCATATCGGGCGGATTCCACGCCGCCAGCAGCAGCAGCACGCCAAGCACGAAAGTGATAGTGCCTGACAGCAGGCGCAGGCGCGCCTCATTTTCACTGTGCTGCGGTGCAATACGCAGGTAGAGATCTTTGATCAGCGTAGCGGAGGATTGCAGCAGCTGCGCGTTAATGGTCGACATAATGGCCGCCATTGGCGCCGCAAGAAATACGCCTGCCGCCATCGGCGGTAACACGGTAATCATCAGCGTGGGGATCACGCGATCGGGGATGGTGAGATCGGGCAAAATCACGCGGCCCAGCGCACCGGCCAGATGCATGCCAAGCATCAGGATCACTACCACAATGGTGCCGAGCACAATGCCACGATGCATCGCTTTGCTGTCTTTATACGAAATACAGCGCACCGCAGTGTGGGGCAAACCAATCACACCGAAACACACCAGCACCGCAAACGAGCTAAGGAAGGTTGGATTGATGACATTGCCAACGCCTTCCGGCGACGTCAGTTGTGGATCGATGTTATGCAGTTTGGTTACTGCGCTTTCCAGCCCGCCCGCCTGGTGGATCACTGCGAAGAGGAGCAGGAAGGTGCCGATCAGCATCACCATGCCTTGCATCGCATCGTTCAGCACGCTGGCGCGGAAGCCACCGAAAGCGGTGTAAAGCGCGATGGTGCCGCCGAAGATGAGCAGGCCGGTGTCGTAAGGAATACCCGCAGCGGTTTCCAGCAGACGAGCGCCACCGATGAACTGCACGGTCATCGCGCCAATAAACGCCACCAATAAACTGATACTGGAGAGCCAAATCAGCAACGTGCTGCCGTAGCGGCCATAAAGCATGTCGTTGAGCGTCACAGCATTGTAACGACGCGCCAGAATCGCGAATTTCTTGCCTAATACGCCGAGAGAAAGCCAGACGGCGGGCACCTGAATCATCGCCAGCAGCACCCAACCAAGACCATATTTATAGGCTGCGCCGGGGCCGCCTATAAACGAACTGGCGCTGATGTAAGTGGTGGTGATGGTCATGGCCAGCACAAAGCCGCCCATTGAACGGCTGCCGAGGAAGTATTCGCTTAGGAAGTTGCCCTGACGCTGCTTGCGCATCGCAAACACCGACAGTGCGGCGATCAGCACCAGATAGGCCAACAGCGGAAGAATGATTTCAGAGTCCATCGTTATCCTCCAGCGACATGTCGCGGAACAGCACGCGCACCATCAGCCAGCACAACATAATAAACAGCAGCGGGGCGAACAGACACGAAAGCTCGAACCATCTTGGTAAGCCAAAGAAGCCGATCTCATTGCCGCCCAGCCAGGCAGAAAGTCCCCAAACGGCAAGGTAGGCCAGCGTCAGATAAAACGACCAGCGCGCCTCTTTGTTCGCTTGTAAAAAACGCCAATCCATTATGTAACCTCAAAGGCGACAAAAATGAAAAAGGCCGGAGTTAACCGGCCTCTGTCTTGCTCTGCGCTGCGATTACTTCTCTTGCAGGCCGAGTTTTTTCTCCAGATAGTGGATGTTAGTGCCACCCTGCTGGAAGTTTTCGTCGGACATGATTTTCATCTGCAGCTCAATGTTGGTCTTGATGCCGTCGATGATCAGTTCCGCCAGCGCATTTTTCATGCGCGAGATTGCCACGTCACGGTTTTCACCGTAGGTAATCAGCTTACCAATCATGGAATCGTAGTACGGTGGCACGCTGTAACCGGCATAGATATGCGATTCCCAACGAACACCGAAGCCGCCCGGCGCGTGGAAGCGGGTGATCTTGCCTGGGCTTGGCAGGAAGGTATTCGGATCTTCGGCGTTAATACGGCATTCCACCGCATGACCGCGAATCACCACGTCTTCCTGTTTGATCGACAGTGGCTGACCAGCAGCAATACGCAGCTGCTCTTTGATCAGATCGACACCGGTGATCATTTCAGTCACCGGATGCTCAACCTGAATACGGGTGTTCATCTCGATGAAGTAGAACTCACCGTTTTCGTACAGGAACTCGAACGTACCCGCACCGCGATAGCCGATGTCGATACAGGCTTTAGAGCAGCGTTCGCCGATGTAGCGACGCAGTTCCGGCGTGATGCCTGGCGCTGGTGCTTCTTCAACGACTTTCTGGTGACGACGCTGCATTGAACAGTCACGTTCGGCCAAATAGATAGCGTTACCTTGGCCGTCGGCCAGCACCTGAATCTCGATGTGGCGTGGATTCTCGAGGTACTTCTCCATGTACACCATGTCGTTGTTGAAAGCCGCTTTGGCTTCCGCTTTCGTCATGTTGATGGATTGCTCAAGATCCTTGTCGCTGCGCACGACGCGCATACCGCGACCGCCGCCGCCGCCGGAAGCTTTGATGATCACCGGATAACCGATGCGCTTAGCGAAGGCACGGTTTTTTTCCATGTCGTCGGTCAGCGAGCCATCAGAACCTGGCACGGTTGGTACGCCGGCTTTCTTCATGGCGGTAATCGCAGACACTTTGTCGCCCATCAGGCGAATGGTGTCGGCTTTCGGGCCGATGAAGATGAAGCCTGAGCGCTCAACCTGCTCGGCGAAATCGGCGTTCTCAGAGAGGAAGCCGTAACCCGGGTGAATAGCGACCGCGCCGGTAATTTCAGCGGCGGAGATCAGTGCCGGGATGTTCAGGTAGCTTTTGACCGAAGGTGGCGGGCCAATGCAGACGGTTTCGTCTGCCAGCAGCACGTGCTTCAGGTCACGGTCCGCGGTGGAGTGTACGGCAACAGTCTTAATGCCCAGCTCTTTGCAGGCACGCAGAATGCGCAGCGCGATCTCACCACGGTTAGCAATGACAATTTTATCCAGCATGCTTCGCCTCGTTATTCGATGATGACCAGCGGCTCGTCAAATTCAACCGGTTGGCCGCTTTCGACCAGAATCGCCTTCACAACGCCGGATTTGTCGGCTTCGATCTGGTTCATCATTTTCATCGCTTCAACGATGCACAGGGTGTCGCCGGCATTCACTTTCTGGCCAACTTCAACGAAGGCTTTCGCGTCTGGGCTTGGGGTGCGATAGAAGGTGCCCACCATCGGAGAACGCACGATATGGCCACTGATTTCTGGTTTAGCTTCTGCTGCAGCCGGTGCGGCAGGTGCCACAGCGGTCGCCAGCGCAGGCTGCTGCTGCATCATTGGCGCAGCATAAGCTTGCTGCATCATTGGGTAGCCGGCATTTGCAGGTGAACGGCTGATACGAACGGACTCTTCGCCCTCGGAGATTTCCAGCTCGGAGATGCCAGACTCTTCAACCAGTTCGATCAGTTTCTTAATTTTACGAATATCCATGAGTGTGGTTCCGTACTCTGTTTAATTGGAATGTGACAGGCGTTTTACTGCCGTTTGTAAAGCCCACGAGTATCCATCAGCGCCAAGTCCACAGATGACGCCGGCAGATACATCGGAAAGATAGGAGTGATGTCGGAACGGTTCGCGTGCATGCACGTTTGAGAGATGCACCTCAATAAAAGGAATGCTAACCGCCAACAGGGCATCACGCAGTGCAACGCTGGTATGCGTAAACGCAGCAGGATTGATGATGATGTAATCCACGTTGCCGCGGGCTTCGTGAATACGGTCAATCAACTGAAACTCTGCGTTCGATTGCAAATGACTCAATTTCACATGGTGCTGATCGGCCTGTTGCGTCAGATCGCCGACGATTTGCGCCAGCGTGGTGTGACCATACTTATCAGGCTCGCGCGTTCCCAGTAAATTCAAATTGGGACCGTTCAAAAGCAGTATGTGAAATTTGTGCGCCATCTTGCTGCTATCTCCTGCAATCAGTAAGGCATCGCGTAAAATACCGCGCCATCTCGCGTTTGTCACCCTTGAGGATGAAAAAGAAGACTTCGTTTGCAATAAAGCCGGGCATTATATCCGTTTCGTCGACATTCGCAGCAAAATACTGGTCTTATCTGCGAAGTTGATCGAATGCGGCCCGAAGGCCACACTTTTTAACAGATCTCGCGGGAGGAACACAACCGTGCGGGGATTATCTGGAGAGAAGTTTACGCAACTTATTGTAACGCCACGCTAACAGCGCAATCGCCAGCACGGCGTAGATTACCGGCTGCGGGGACAACACTTTCACAGACCAAAGATAGTGGATAGGTGCGAGGATCGCGACCAGATAGACGCCGTTATGCAGCGTTTGCCAGCGGCGACCCAGTTTGCGCTGCATGCGTTGAAATGAGGTGATTGCGAGGGCGAAGAGAATCGTCCAGCTGATCATCCCCAGTAACAAATAAGGACGAGAAACCAGCTCACTGCCGAGTAAACGTAGATGATCGTAGCCAAGTTCCAGCAAGTAGTAACTGGTGAGATGCAAACTGGCCCAGGCGAAACACCACACGCCGAGCAGGCGTCGCGTACGGATCAGCAGCGGCTGTTTCAGGTAGCGCGTTAATGGGCTGACCAGCAGCGTGGCAAGCAGCAACTTTAGCGCCATTCTGCCGGTAAAATGCTGGATATCTTTCGCCGGATCGGCGCTCAGCCAGCCCTGACTCGCCGCCATAAATAGATAAACAAACGGCAGAAAAGCCGCCAGATGCAGCACGACTTTTAACGCGGTGATGTGGCGTAAAGTGAGGCGCACTTAATAGTTCTCCCGTAAATCCAGCCCGCGATACAGTGAAGCCACTTCTTTCGCGTAGCCGTTGAACAGCAGCGTAGGTTGGCGATCAACCTTCAGAATGCCACCCGCGCCAATAAAGCGTTCGGTAGCCTGCGACCAGCGCGGATGATTCACATGCGGGTTCACATTGGCATAGAAACCATACTCATTGGCGGCGATCTGGCTCCAGGTGGTCGGCGGACGATCGTGCGTCAGCGTGATCTTCACGATCGATTTAATCCCTTTGAAGCCATATTTCCACGGCACCGTCAGGCGAATCGGCGCACCATTTTGCGGCGGCAGCGCCTTGCCATATACGCCGGTACTCAGCAGCGTCAGCGGGTGCATCGCTTCATCAAGCCGCAAACCTTCTACATAGGGATAATCCAGCCCGCCGCCGATAAAGCGATCTTTCTGACCGGGCATTTGGTCAGGTGCGTACAGCGTTTCAAACGCCACATAGCGTGCATTGCTGGTGGGTTCAGCCAGTTTCAGCAGCTTGTTAAGCTCGAAGCCGACCCACGGAATCACCATCGACCAGGCTTCGACGCAGCGCATGCGATAGATGCGCTGTTCCATCGCAAAACGCTTGAAGATGTCATCCATATCCAGCGTGATCGGTTTGGCCACTTCCCCTTCGATGCGCAGTTTCCACGGATCGGTTTTCAGCGTGCCGGCATTGGCGGCAGGATCGGCTTTATCCAGACCAAATTCGTAGAAGTTGTTATAACCCGACACCTTATCAAAGGGTGTGAGCGGTAAATCGGCCTGCCATTCGGCCGGTTTAGTGAAATCTAAATCTCTGCCAGCTGGCGCGGGCGGGCGGTTATTGCCTTTAAACCAGCTCAGCACATCGGCTTGCGCCGTGCCTGGCAAACTGGCTGCTGCTGCGCCTAATCCCAACGCTTTCAGCACCTGACGGCGGCGCATATTAAAGACGCTTTCTGGCGTGACGTCGGCTTCTGTGAGCAAGTGCTTCAGGTTCATGACGTTCTCCTGTGAATAGTAAGTTATAACCAGCATGCTCAACTTCAGCGTCAGGCGCGAACTTGCGGGGAAAAATGTGAAATTTCCTGGCAAAACACACTCTTTGAGAATAGGACGAAAAAGCCCGTAGCAAAGTCAGGCCATCACGGTTTAACGCTATACTCGCGCCGTAGCGCTTATCAAGCTGTGTTATGTGCGATTTTGATGCCAGTCTGGCGCTGAATCACACCTTGATTTGTGCTATTTTGCTCAGGTTTGCGCCAGGGGTAAGCGTGGCGCCGACGGATTAACACCGTTCATAACCGCAGTGATGCAGGCACAGGGATGCGATTAACAACTAAATTTTCTGCGTTTATTACCTTATTAAGCTTACTGGCGATGATATTGATGCTGGTGGGCTGCGCTTTTAGTTTTATCTGGCT
>NZ_DAMBSA010000169.1:0-9281 GCF_032054795.1 Pantoea sp. CTOTU49201 | reverse complement strand
TTTGGCGTCGATCCATCAAAGCCCGGCAGGACAAAACCTTTGCCGCTGCGCTTGAATTTACCCTGTACCAGCGGACGCAGCAGCTGGAAGACAAATACCACCGCACAACCAATGAAAATCCAGTTCCAGCGCACCGCGCCTGCGTTGGCGACCACCAGTTTGGTGCCGTCCAGATCGAGGCGCACGCCCATAAAGAAGGTCGCGAGAATCAGCAACATCACCGTGGAGATCACGGCGTTGACCAAACCGAGGCGTTTCATACTTTCTCCACTTCCGGACGGCCAAGAATCCCGGTTGGCATCACCAGCAGCACCACGATCAGCAGCGCGAAGGAGACCACATCTTTATATTCTGTCGACAGATATGCTGAGGTCAGCGCTTCCGCAATACCCAGCACCAGGCCGCCAATCATCGCGCCTGGAATACTGCCGATGCCGCCCAATACCGCAGCGGTGAAGGCTTTCATCCCGGCCATAAAGCCGATGAACGGGTTAATGGAACCATAGAATTGACCGAGTAATACGCCCGCCACCGCCGCCATCGCCGCACCAATGATAAAGGTGAGAGAGATAACACGGTCGGTGTTGATGCCCAGCAGGCTGGCCATTTTCAGGTCTTCTGCGCAGGCGCGGCATGCGCGGCCCATGCGCGAATAACGGATAAACAGCGTTAGCGCCAGCATCGACAGGAAGGTCACTACCCAAATCACCAGTTGCATGGTGGAGAGCGTGGCAGCAAAGCCGTTGCTCTCGCCCAGCGTCCACTGGCCGGTGATCAGGCTTGGCAGCGCGAGATCGCGCGAGCCTTGCGTCAGGCTGACGTAGTTCTGCAGGAAGATCGACATACCGATCGCGGAGATCAGCGCGATCAGGCGCTTGGACGATCGCACCGGCTTGTACGCCACGCGTTCGATGCTCCAGCCATAAGCGCTGGAGATGATCACCGCCATCACGAAACCGGCGGCGATCATCAGCCACGAGGTATCGATGCCCATCATCATCAGGGCGGCAATCACGATAAAGGAGACATAGCTACCGATCATGTACACCTCGCCGTGGGCGAAGTTGATCATGCCGATAATGCCGTAAACCATGGTGTAACCGATGGCGATCAGCGCGTAGGTGCTCCCGAGGGTAACCCCGTTGAACATCTGCTGAATGAAATAGAGAAACTGCTCGGACATAGTGAGGACCTGCTCTGGAGCTGAATAATTCCCTCCCCCGCGCGCGGGAGAGGGAATTTGGGGGGATTACTTAACTGCGGTAGAAGAGCCGTCTTTGTGCCATTTGAAGACACCAAATTCGAAGCCTTTCAGATCGCCTTTCTCATCCCAATTCAGGTTGCCCATTACGGTTGGAACGGCAGCACCTGCTTTCAGGTTCTTAGCAATTGCATCGGGCTCATCGCTCTTGCTGCGCTCGATACCGGCCACCAGCGACTGAATCGCCGCGTAGGTGGTCCAGACGAACGGACCGGTTGGATCTTTGCGATTCGACGCGGTGTTGGCTTTGATCGCATCAACAATCGCTTTGTTCTCTGGCAGCTGGTCGTAGCGCTTCGGCAGCGTTACAAACAGGCCTTCAGACGCATCACCGGCGATGTTAGACAGAGAAGCGTTGCCCACGCCTTCCGGACCCATGAAGCCGGCATTCAGGCCTGCGGATTTTGCCTGACGCAGAATCTGGCCCAGCTCCGGGTAGTAACCGCCGTAGTAAACGAAATCGACGTTCTCTTTCTTCAGGCGCGCAATCAGCGTGGAGAAGTCTTTATCACCGGCGGTGATACCTTCAAACAGCACCACGTTGCCGCCTTTGGCTTTCAGGGTTTTCTGCACGGATTCCGCCAGACCCTGACCATATTGCTGCTTGTCATGCACCACAGCGATACGTTTTGGTTTGATGTGGTCGAGGATGTAGGTCGCCGCCGTTGGGCCCTGATCGGAATCCAGACCGGTAGTACGCAGCACATCAGCATAGCCACGCGCAGTCAGTTCTGGCGCGGTCGCGGCTGGGGTGATCATCAGCACGCCTTCGTCGTTATAGATGTCTGAAGCAGGCTGAGTAGAGGAGGAGCAAAGATGGCCGATAACGTATTTAATGCCGTCGTTAACCACTTTGTTGGCAACCGCAACCGCTTGTTTCGGGTCACAGGCATCGTCATATTCCACGCCAACCAGTTTGTCACCGTTAACGCCGCCTTTGGCGTTGATGTCCTTAATCGCTTGCGCGGCACCGGTAAACTGCATGTCACCGTACTGCGCGACCGGACCGGTTGATGCGCCTACGATGGCAATTTTAATGTCTTTCGCCAGCGCCGCATGGCTCATCGCCAGGGCAACGCAGCCCGCCAGTAATGCGCGTCCTTTACTCATTTTCATGCGAACTTCCCCATCTGTTGTGTCGTGTTTGTTGTGATTGTTTATTTTCTGCCAGTCAAAGAGGAAAACTCATTCTGCAATAATGGGTTAGCACGCTTTTCTGGCATTTATAGGTAATAAGGCTTTATTTTTCAGGTTATTAAACAGGAACTTTCTTCTGTAAATCAACTGACATATTCAGAATTGGCTGAGTGGATCAGCAGAATCGTCTGGTTGTTATGGCCGATTTTTCAGCAGGATACCAGCGCGTTATGCTGGCTTTTTCGGCTATCATTGATGGCTTACTCCACAATCCTGGCAAACTGGCTGGCATTTGACCTATTTTCATCAGAAAAAAGTGACAGCGCTCTGACTGTCTAAATTCGCTACACTATCGCCTTTGCACTAGTACAGGTATTAGGTATGAAGCTGACAATCCAGCGCTTAGCATCGTTAACCGCTCAGGATCGTATCGATTTAGCTAAAGTCTGGCCGGAAATCGATATTGTGCAACTGGAAGCGCAACTCAGCGACACGCAGCGTCTGTATGCGGCGCGTTTTAACGACAGATTGCTGGCGGCGCTACAGCTGACCATCAGCGGCACGCAGGGGAAAATCACCCATATCAACGTGCGTGAAGTCACGCGTCGACGTGGCGTGGGACAATACTTGCTGGAAGAGACGATGGCGCATAACAGCGCGTTAGCAGATTGGTGGATTGCCGATGACGGCGACGCCGATCAGGGCGTGCGCGCGGCGTTTATGCAGGCTTGTGGTTTTCGTGCGCAGGCTGATGGTTGGGTTAAATGAAATATGTTTGTGCGATCGGCCGCACCGTTTGTCGTAGGATCGCCATTCATGGCGACCAGCCAATAAAAAGGGCGACTTAAAAGTCGCCCCATTTTTGCAGCTGAAAATTATCAGGCTTCAATCGCCACACGCAATTTCTTCATGGCGTTCTTTTCCAACTGACGCACGCGCTCTGCAGAGACGCCGTATTTGTCGGCCAGCTCCTGCAGCGTGGTTTTGTTGTCATCGTCCAGCCAGCGGGCACGGATAATATCCTGACTACGCTCGTCGAGGCTCAGCATCGCATCGCTCAGCTTATCCGCCGCATGTGCATCCCAGTTGTCCTCTTCGATGCCATCGGCAAAGTCAGAGGTTTTATCCTGCAGATACAGCACGGGCGCCATTGATTTGCCTTCGCCTGCTTCATCATCTGAAGACATGTCGAAAGTCATATCCTGCGCGGCCATGCGCGATTCCATTTCCAGCACGTCTTTGCTGCTCACGCCCAGCTCGCGTGCGACCATTTCCACTTCGTCCTGGTTGAACCAACCGAGACGCTGTTTGCTTTTACGCAGGTTAAAGAACAGCTTACGCTGAGCTTTGGTGGTCGCGACTTTCACAATACGCCAGTTACGCAGCACGTATTCGTGAATCTCAGCTTTAATCCAGTGCACGGCAAACGACACCAGACGCACGCCGACTTCAGGATTGAAGCGACGCACCGCCTTCATCAGGCCGATGTTACCTTCCTGAATCAGGTCTGCCTGCGGCAAGCCGTAACCGGAGTAGTTACGAGCAATATGAACAACAAAGCGCAGGTGAGACAGGATCAGCGTCTTAGCTGCATCCAGATCGCCCTGGTAATGCAGCCGCTCAGCCAATGCTTTTTCCTCTTCTGCCGTCAGCACCGGCCAGTTGTTGGCAGCCCGGACGTAAGATTCCAGGTTACCCAGAGGAGCAATCGCTAAAGTTTGCATTTCTTTGGTCATTCAAACCCTCACAAATTCAATGGACTTGCTGCACGGTATTTTGCGCAGACGCTACATTATGTCAACGTCACGATAAAACCAGAAGCAATCTGTGCTACTTGGACGACAAAGTTATCCACAAGTTCAATTATAGCAGTGAATATTTTACACACAGATGACGGCGGGGGAAATAGGAGAATTCCTCTGCTCCCAGGTCGTCGGCAGCAGAGGAAGAGTATATCAAAAAACGTTGCTTTTGGTTACTGCGGCGTAAAACGGCGTAAATGTTGTACCGTTGCCAGCCAGGCAGCAATCCAGCCGATGATGGCGGCGATCAGCAGTAACAGCAGCCCTTCGTCCCAGGAAAAACCTTCCAGCACAAAGGTGGTACCGAATACCGTTGCCACTTGCGCCACCACCGATTGCAGGCGCAACACCAGCACTTCGGAGAGCAGCAGCGACAGCACCGCGCCACCAAAGCCTAACAGCGCACCGCCGTACAGGAAGGGACGCAGGATAAAGCCGTCGGTGGCACCAATCAGCTTCTGCACGTTAATGGTATCGCGCCGCGCAAAGATGCTGAGCCGCACGCTGTTGCCAATCACCAGGAATACAGCGACCACCATCAGCAGGCCAATCATTGAGGCAATCTGCCCCACCAGCCCGGTTAACGCTGCTAAACGCGCGAACCAGCTGTCATCCATGCGCACTTCATCAACGCCCTGCACTTTCGCGACGCGATCGCGCAGATTCGCCATGGTGTCCGAATTCTGGAAATTGAGTTTCGGCGTGATGATAGCCACCGCCGGCAGCGGATTCTGCTCCAGCATATCCATCGAACCACCAAAACCAGACCAGTTACGGAACTCATTCAGCGCTTCTTCACGGGTCAGGTAATTGACGTTATCCACGCCGTCGAGCTGCTTGAGCTGCGCGGTAACGTTCTCCGCTGCGGTATCATCCAGCGCTTTATCCAGATAAACCGTTAACTGTGGCGCGGGATACCACTGCGTCGCCGCCTGGCTTACGTTCTTCCACACCATGTAGCACACGCTTGGCAGTGTCAGGGAAATGGCGATCACCATCACCGTCAGCAGCGTCGCCAGCGGCTGACGCCACATATCCGACAACGTGCCGCGCAGCGCATAGCGCCACTGCTCCTGCCAGCCGCCTTTCAGCGCCTTGCTTTTAGAAGGCTGCTTCGCTTTCGGCGCAGGTGCGCGCTTGTTGCGTTTATTGACCATCGTGGCCTCCGTGCAGACGTCCCTGATTGAGCGTCATCACGCGGTAATTCCGGCGTGCAATCAGCCCGACATCGTGCGTTGCCATTAACACCGTGACGCCAACGCGGTTGAACTCTTCAAACAGGCGCAGGATGTCTTCCGACAGCGCGTTGTCGAGGTTACCGGTGGGTTCATCCGCCAGCAGCACCGCAGGCTTGTTCACCACCGCGCGAGCAATGCCGACACGCTGCTGTTCACCGCCAGAGAGCTGAATCGGATAGCTTTTCGCTTTGTCGAGCAGGCCGACTTTATCCAGCGCTGCCGACACGCGACGACGAATATCTTCGCCGCTGGCACCGGAAATGATCAGCGGAATCGCTACGTTGTCGTAGACCGAACGATCCATCAACAAATGGTGATCCTGGAAAATCATGCCGATCTGACGTCGCAGGAAAGGCACTTCGCTGTGACGCAGACGCGAAATATCGTGGCCGCTAAACCAGATCTGCCCGGCGCTCGGGCGCTCAATGCCACAAATCAGCTTCAGTAAGGTACTTTTCCCCGCGCCGGAATGGCCGGTCAGGAACGCCATTTCGCCGGGACGCAGATGGAAATCCACTCCCTGCAGCGCCTGACGTCCACCCAGGTAAGCTTTACTGACCTCTTCAAAGCGAATCATCCCAATCATTCCTCTCGGGCAAACAGTGCCTCAATAAAGTCTGCGGCCTTAAACGGCCGTAAATCCTCGATGCCTTCCCCAACACCGATATAACGAATCGGAATGCCGAACTGATCGGCAACCGAGAAGATCACGCCGCCTTTGGCGGTGCCATCCAGTTTCGTCAGGGTGATGCCGGTCAGGCCCACCGCTTCATGGAACAGTTTGGCCTGGCTGATGGCGTTTTGCCCGGTGCTGGCGTCGAGCGTCAGCATCACTTCATGCGGTGCATCTTCATCCAGCTTCTTCATCACGCGGGTAATTTTCTTCAGTTCTTCCATCAGGTGCGATTTGTTCTGCAGGCGACCGGCGGTATCGGCGATCAGTACATCCACATTGCGCGACTTGGCGGCTTGAATGGCGTCAAAAATCACCGAGGCTGAATCAGCACCGGTGTGCTGCGCCACCACAGGAATGTTGTTGCGCTGGCCCCAAACCTGCAGCTGCTCAACGGCGGCGGCACGGAAGGTATCACCCGCTGCCAGCATTACCGATTTGCCTTGCGCCTGATACTGACGCGCCAGCTTACCGATGGTGGTAGTTTTACCCACGCCGTTGACGCCAACCATCAGGATGACGAATGGCGTTTTGCCACCCACTTCCAGCGGCTGATCCACTTTTTCCAAAATGCCGGACATTTCAGCTTTCAGCAGGCCATACAGCGCTTCGGCATCGCGCAGCTGCTTGCGATTGGCCTGTTGTGTCAGATTGGTGATGATGCGGCGCGTGGTTTCAACGCCAACGTCGGCAATCAGCAGCTGCTCTTCCAGCTCTTCAAACAGATCGTCATCGATTTTCTTACCGCGAAACAGGCCAATAAAACCTGAACCGAGGTTTTCACGGGTTTTGACCAGGCTGCGTTTCAGACGGGCGAAAAAGCCCTCTTTGGTAGGACGTTCCTGCTCCTGCGCAATCATCGGCGCAGCGGCCAGAGGCAGATCGCTCACGGTATCCTGCGTAGCTTCGGCTAGCTCGGCATCTTCCGCATAGGTTTCCGCTAACGCCAGCGCTTCCAGTTCTTCATCGGTTAAAGGCGCTTCTTCATCCCGTTCTGGCTCATCAAGCGCCAGCTCTTCCCGCTGCGGCTCTTCTTCGATTGGTGCCACATCCGGCTGCGTTATCTCTTCCGGCAGCACTTCTTCAACGATTGCTGTAACCGGTTCAGGTTCCTGCGGCTCGATAACCGGCTCTTCAATCAGTTCCGGTTCAACCTGCTGCTGTTCCGCCACCTGCTCGGTGACGGCGACGGTTTCGACAGCCTGCGCTTCGGCACGATCGAGCGCACTCTCTTCAACGGCAGGCTCAGCGACCACCTCGGTGGTTTGCTGCTGCTCTTCAGCAGGTTGTTGCGTCTCTTCTTCTTTGCCAAAGCCTAACCAGGAAAAAAAGCCGCGTTTTTTCTCTTTTGCCATTGTGTGACCCTACTCCTCGATGGCTTATTCCCGGTAGCACGCTTGTTCCCAGGGGATAAAATATTCAATTTTAAGCGGGTGAGCGGCGTAAAAATCAGGTAATTACGCGCGCTATACCAACTCAGTAGTCTAACACTTTCCAGCCAGCGCACCACAGCACCCTTTTTTAACGTTTCTTCTGCCCGCTACGCCCGTTAAACTACGCAACAAATTATGACGAGTTGTGAGCGAAATGAGTAAATCCCCCCGCAGCAGCAGCGCTGGACAGATCCGCATCATTGGCGGTCAGTGGCGCGGCCGTAAATTACCGGTGCCGGATAGCGCAGGTTTGCGCCCCACCACCGATCGCGTACGTGAAACCCTGTTCAACTGGCTGGCACCGGATATTCAGGAAGCGCGCTGCCTCGATTGCTTCGCCGGTAGCGGCGCGTTAGGGCTGGAAGCGCTGTCTCGTTATGCCGCTTCGGCTACGCTGCTGGAGCTGGAGCGTTCAGTGGCGCAACAGCTGTCGCAGAACCTGCAAACGCTGCGTGCCACACAGGCCAAGGTGGTGCAAACCAACACGCTGCAGTGGCTGAGCCAGCCTGGCGAGCCGTTTGACGTAGTGTTTGTCGATCCGCCGTTTCGTAAAGGGTTGTTACAGGAAACGTTGACGCTGCTGGAACAGAATGGCTGGTTAGCGGCTGAAGCGCTGATTTATGTCGAGAGTGAAGTGGAAAACGGCACCCCCGTAGCACCCGCGAATTGGGATTTGTACCGCGAGAAGATTGCCGGTCAGGTGGCTTATCGCCTTTATCAACGTCAACAGGAGACGCACGATGTGGCTTAATTTGGGACGTTTGCTGATGATTTGCGTCTGGGCCTTTTTACTGCTCAATCTGGTGCAACCTTTCCCAACGCCGCTGCGCTATTTCGTGCACGTAGCGCTGTTCTTTATGGTGATTATGCACGGCCTGCAGCTGGTGTTGCTGCGCGCGACCCAGCCAAAAGACGCGCCGAAACTGAGCGGCGTAACCCAGGCGAAAATCTTCTTCTTTGGCGTGTTTGAGCTGCTGGCGTGGCAGAAAAAGCATTATCCGAAGATGTAGGTTCGTGTGGCTTATAGCGAGGTTGCCATGATTGTGCGGTTTGTGGCCAGGTCGCCATGATCGTGCGGCATATAACCAGGTCGCCATGAATGGCGACCCTACGGGACCGGGGTAAAACTTACGAAACGCGTGCCCTTCATCTTCAACTCGCCCTTCGCGCCCTTATCGATCTGGTGATACTCGTTCGCGTTCACCGTCACTTTAATATCGCTGGCACCGTTCAGCGGATGGAACCAGGCTTCATACTTCATATCTTCCGCCACAATCTCTTCGCGCTGACGTGAACGGCGATTAGGCGACGGAAATTCGCGTTTGGTTTTCACTTCCACGCTCAGCGAGCGCACCGGCGAGGCATCGTTCACCGCCGTTTCGCGGCGCTGTTTAATAAACTGACGGGTCGCCAAAACGGCAATAATGGCCAGTACGATGAAAAAGATTAGCGGTGGTTTGCTCATGATTTATCTCGTGCTTTGCGTTAATTCGGAACGGGTAAAGACGACAAAGCATACAACCAGAGTCGGCTGATTGTCACATTTGGCGGCGGTAACTTACACTGAGAGGGTGATTTTGGGAAAATTCATCAAACTGGCGGACATTTCGTCCAGAAAAGGGAGAAAAAATGCTTTGGTCTTTCCTTGCCGTACTTTTTTCCGGCTGGCTCTACGTCGATGCTTCATACCGCGGTCCGCAATGGCAACGCTGGCTATTTAAACCTGTCACCTTGCTG
>NZ_DAMBSA010000168.1:0-9313 GCF_032054795.1 Pantoea sp. CTOTU49201 | reverse complement strand
GAGCGTGTTGTAGACGCCACCGATAGCACCACCAATCATGTTACCGACCGGACCAAATGCCAGTAGCGTGAGTGGAACCATGATGGCGAGGCAGAACATCGGCGTGAACAGATTGCGTATCACCATCGGCAGCAGGCGCTCAAAGAAGCGCTGAACATACGACATGCCCCAGACCATCAAAATAATCGGAATCACCGACGAGGTGTAACTCAGATACTGAACCGGCAATCCCATAAAGGTCAGCGGCGCGGCATCCAGCGGAATGCCGGCTATCTCCACCAGCACCTTTGAAATAGCCGGGTTTTCAACCGCGCTCTGCATCAAAGCATGCACAGCCGGGTCGGCTGAGTTGGCGGTGAGTATTTTGTTGGCCGTCAGCATATTCAGGTAGTCCGGCGACACCAACGCACAGGCGGCGATTACCGCTGTAAACGGATTCACGTTGAATTTTTTCGCGGCGGTAAAAGCCACCATGACGGGCAGGAAGGTAAAGCCGGTCCACGAAACAAAGTTAAGAATGCGATAGGTGCCGCTTGCCGGATCCATCCAGCCGATGGCGGTCAGCAGCGAAATGATCCCCTGCAGCACACCGCAGGCTGCCAGCGGATAGAGGAAAGGCGCAAAGATGCTGGAGATGATATCCATAACGCGGCTTACGATACCGACATTAGGCGGCGTTACCGCGACACTTTCGTCGATATTGAGTAGATTCTGCACTTCGCGGTAAGCATCACCGACGTGATTACCAATGACCACCTGCATCTGACCGCTGGCCTGCATCGCGGTAATCACGCCTTTAACCCGCTTGAGTGATTCAACCTCGACCAGAGCATAATCTTTAAGCACAAACCTCAGACGTGTAGCGCAATGCGTGACACTTATCACGTTATTATCGCTACCTATCAGCTTTACGATCTCTTTTGCAGAATCCGCATAATTTATTGCCATGGTTTTCTTCCATTGCCAGAGGGAATTCAGTCCGTCAGGAGCGAACTAATCGCGGCAATGTTAGAAAATCGCTTCGGCAATGTCACGAAGTCACAATATGTTATAACCGGTCGATAATTACAAAAATGTCACACCACGTGACATCTCACTGGCATTATTCACCACCAGCTTTCTGCCTATTGATTCAAGAATAAAAATAACCGGCACCTGCGTGGTAATATCGTATTCGTTATCAATTAAAATGCGGGATACATGATAGGGAACAATAAAGTCAGCGAGTTTTGCCAGAGTTGAATCAGGGTTGCAGGTTATCGCAATCACTTTGCAATGGTGAATGACAAATTGTCTGGCGAGTTTCACTATTTCTGGGGTTTCGCCAGAGACAGAAAGCACGATAGCCACTGAACTCTGCACCATATCCGAGCTCACCGGATAATAGGGATCGTCAATGTGATTGCTGAACTTGCCCATGTTAGAGAAGAAACGGGCGCCATACCTGCCGAGCGTGCCAGAGCTGCCTGCGCCGGCGAAGAACACCCGTTCTGCATCACGAATGTACTCTGCTGCCTGCTTAATCATCTCATCAAACTCATCGTTTCTGATGCTCTTAAAAAAGGTCAATATTTCCTCAGCGCCATGAGGAATAAGTAACGTGCTATTTCTGTTCAGGTGCAACTTCATACTGGCTTTGAGTTCTGAATAACCTTTGAAATCCATTTTTTTACAGAATCTAAGAACAGTTGCGGTAGACACACCTGAATTATCGGCAAGCTCTCTTATGGTCATATAAATAACGGCATTAATATTTTTGATAATATAATTATGCACACTGCTTTCGAGGGCGTTTAAAGTGGATAGTTTTCTGGCGTCAAACATATATTTAAACATCCTATTAAGCGATTTATGACGCTTATCATGTCACAAATCGTGACATGCTGGGGATGTTTAACGTGAAAACAGGCTAAGTGCTCAAAAAGAAATGTTGTTAATTGTGATAACTCGCACATTTTGAATCGAGAGCGGCGGAATGGCTATTAGATTTCTAGTGCAGTAAGGATTGCGGCTTCCATTTTCTCTGGAGTGGTGATCGGCGCAAAACGTTTGAGTGGTTTACCGTCACGTCCGATGAGAAACTTAGTGAAGTTCCATTTGATGCGCCCGCCCAGCACGCCAGGCAATTCTTCTTTTAGATAGCGAAATAGCGGATGCACTGCGGCGCCGTTAACCGCCACTTTCTCAAACATCGGGAAGCTCACACCGTAGTTAATTTGGCAGGTCTGCGCGATATCATCGGCACTGCCGGGTTCCTGTTTACCGAACTGGTTGCAGGGGAAACCCAGAACCACCAGACCTTTGGCAGCATACTTTTTGTAGAGTGTTTCGAGGCCGGCATATTGCGGTGTAAATCCACAATGGCTGGCGGTGTTAACCACCAGAACCAGCTTGCCGGCGAAATCGGCCATTGAGATGGGCTGGCCACGCAGGCTGACGGCATTGAGTTGATGAAAGGTGGTCATGTCAGAATCCTCAGAGCAATAGCGGTTTGGCGTCGATATTGGCACTTAGTAATCGCTAATGCCTCAAATATTGAACGGCGTGACGACAATAACGCGTGATGATGCCGTTTCATCTTCGGCTTCGGGCAAAAAGCCGTGAAAACGCAGGATTGCTTTAAACGCCGATCGCGCATCTTCATTAAGATCATGATCAATCACCGCATCCATCTCTTCAGCAGCCAGTAGCCGGCGATTTTCTTCATCCAGATCATGGCCAATGAAAACGTTCACCTCGCGGTGCATCGCTGCAAAAGCCTGCAAAATAGCACTATTTCCGCCCCCCACGCTGTAAATAGATTGGATCGAGGGATCCTGTTCCAGCGCTGCGCACATCTGCGTAAAAGTGAGTGAATCGATACCGTAACCTTCACTGACAGCTTTAATCTGCAAATACGGCGCTCGCTGACTTAACGCCTGAATGAAGCCCTCCATTCGCTGCTCTTCTCCACGAAAACCCGTGCTGCTGATCACAACGGCGACCGTTTGCACGGCAGCAGGCAGCCACCGCGACATCAGCCAGGCCGCCGTTCGACCGGCACCTTCATTATCCATGCCGACATAGCTGATGCGCTCGCTGGACGGTAAATCAGTAACGAGCGTTACCACCGGAACATTGAGCGCCGCCAGCTCCGCAATCGTACTCTGCAGCAAAGGGTGATCGCTTGCTTTAAGCAGCACGCCATAACTGTCATTGCCACAGCGGCGCAGCTCACGTTGCAGCTCTTCAGGCGAAACTTCTTCATATATGTGGCAACGCAACGTTAGTCGGAAAGGCGCGAAGCTGTTGATTTGACTGAGCAACGCCGCCAGCACTAACGAACTGAATCGCTCTGGCGCGTGCATCACCAGATCGATCGGTAGCGTGCGACCGCTTGCCAGGCTGGCGCGTTGTTGTAACTCCAGGTCGCGGATCGCCTGAGCAATGCGTCGGGCAGTGCGTGGACTCACACTGCCGCGCTGATGCAATGCTCTGTCCACAGTGGCTTTGCTGACGCCAGACTGTGCCGCGATTTGCTTAATGGAGAATGACCTTGCCATAAATTGAGGTCTTTTTGAGGTTATGTGGCCGTATTGTTAATCGAATGTAATTGCTAAGGTCATTGTGAGCAAGCAGACAGAACTTACCTCACCCAAAATAACAAAGGACAACCAATGAGCCTGAGTGAAAGCAGCAGATTTAAAAACAAAGTGTTCGTCGTGACCGGCGGAACACAGGGATTAGGCGCAGCCGTTGCCAGTCTTCTGGCTATTCGCGGAGCCCGGGGCATTGTGATTTGCGGACGTAACGTTAAAGCCGGACACGAACAGGTGGATATCCTCAGCCAAACTGGTTGTGAAGTGATATTTGTTGAAGCGGATATCAGCTCGCCAGAAGCCTGCGAAAACGTGGTGGCGACCGCAGAAACGGCGTTTGGAACCCTGCACGGGCTGGTGAACTGCGCAGGCATGTCCGATCGCGGCACCATCCTCAACACTTCCCCGGAATTGTTTGATGCGATTATGGCCGTCAACGTTCGCGCGCCTTTTTTCCTGATGCAGGCGGCGATCAAACTGATGATTGCCAAAGGCATTGAAGGCAGCATCGTCAATATCATCACCATGACTTCCCACGGCGGCCAGAGCTTCTTAACGGCATATGCCGCATCCAAAGGTGCGCTGGTCACGCTGACTAAAAACGTGGCCTTCAGCGCCATGCGCAATCGTATCCGGGTAAACGGTCTGAATATTGGCTGGATGGATACGCCACACGAACACGACATCCAGCGGCAATATCATGACGCTGATGAAAACTGGCTTCGCAACGCTGAGCAGGCGCAGCCTTTTGGTCGCCTGCTGAAACCAGCCGAAGTCGCGCGTGGCGTCGCATTTCTCCTTTCTGAGGAGTCAGGAATGATGACGGGTGCGGTGATCGATTTCGATCAAAGTGTGGTTGGTTGTGGTGATAACGGTGGCTTCCAGCCATCACATGCTCTGACTCTGTGAGGCAAAAAAATGAAGAATATCTACATTAACGACAGCCACATTTCTCTCGATGATTTCGCCACGATTTGTGCGCAAACGCTGCGTAAAGACGATTTCCCGCTGGCACGTTCGGCCGATAAAAATGTGCTGATCTATCATCGTGACGACCTGCTGGCGGCGGCAACAGCAGACCGTCAAAACATGCTGGCTGAACTGCATCGTGCCTTGTCCAGCGGTCCCGGCGTCCTGGTGGTTCAGGGGTTATATGGCGATGTATCAGCCGTTGATCGCAGCAGTAAAGTCTTTGAGGATATCCTCGCCAGTGAAGCGGCAAACGGCGGCGGCGGCGATCACTTTGCCAAAGCGGGCAGTAACGGGCGTATCTGGAATGCACTGCAAAAAGTGGCGGAGCGGGATGCTGATGCCTTCATCGATTATTACAGCAATCCTTTACTGGCGCTGATTTGTGAAGCCTGGGTCGGGCCTGGATATGAAATTACGGCGCAGGTGAATCAGGTGCGTCCGGGCGGCAAAGCGCAGCAGCCGCATCGGGATTACCATCTCGGTTTTCAGGTAAATGACGTGGTTGCTCGCTTCCCGCTGCCGTTACAGATCCTGTCGCAATACCTGACGCTACAGGGCGCAGTGGCTCACAGTGATATGCCGATTGAATCAGGTCCAACGCAACTTTTGCCCTGGTCGCAGCAGTATGCCGAGGGATATCTGGCGTGGCGCGACCCGCGCTTTATTGAATTCTTCCAGCAGCATGCCATTCAGTTGCCGCTGAAAAAAGGTGATGGGCTGTTCTTCAATCCGGCCCTGTTTCATGCCGCTGGCAATAATGTCACGCAGGATCACGTGCGTACGGCCAATTTGCTGCAGGTCTCATCCGCTTTTGGCAAAACCATGGAGAAAGTGAATCACGTTAAAGTGATGGAAGCGATTTATCCAACCCTGCTGAGTAAAGATCTGAGCGATGAACAGTTACAGGCAATTGTGGCAGCGAGCGGTGAAGGCTACTCCTTCCCGACCAATCTGGATACCGATCCACCACTGGGAGGCCTGGTCCCCAAAACACAACAGCAGCTGTTACTGGAAGCATTACAGCAACGCTGTTCAGCGGAAGAGTTCAGCCGGCAATTAGACAACCACGAGCGTAAGAGAAAAGCGTAGGCGTGTTTAGCAACGGATATGGCGTAATGCCCTGACGTTGGGTGTTACGCCATATCGATGAGTATATATCTGGTCTGATGGACCGGATTAGCAATAGATCCTGAGCCGCTAATCCGCTAATCCGCTAATCCGGTAATCCGGTAATCCGGTAATCCGGTAATCCGGTAATCCGGTAATAAGCGTTGTGCAATAGTGCCTGACTCGCTGCTGTTTTCTCAGTCGCGTAAGGTGGCTTTCTTCATCGACTTATCCACCGGCGCTGTTTTGGCTTTACTGCTCGAGTAGATAAAGAATAGCGCAATCCCTAAGCACATTACTGCTCCCAGTCGTGTTGAGGAGAAGTGAATTGCTTCATTTCCCAACCAACCGAAGTTATCGATCAGCATGCTCATTGCCAGTTGTCCAAAGATAACTGCAACAGTTGCTACCGCTGAGCCGATCCGCTGGACTGCAATAACCATAATAACGATATAAGGCACACCACAGAGCGCGCCCAGTAACTGCCATTTTGGTACATCAAGCAGCGTAAGGGTGTGCTTTGGTTCAAAGAAAAAGATTAACAGAGCAGTTACCAATGCCCCGGTAGAAAACGTCAGGAATGCGCTTCGGAACACGCCGACATTGCTGCCCAACTTTCCACCGATTGCGGCCTGCATACTCAGAAATGCTCCACCAACCACTGCAAGAATGATCATCAAAATATTCATAATTTCACCTCAGCCTTTTGCCACAAGAGCCAGCGCAGCAACAGTAAAAATAAGTGCAATGATTCGTTTCTGGTCAATTTTGCGGTGAGCGGTACCAAAAAGTCCGTAGTGGTCAATCACCAGGCTTTTAAACACCTGCCCGGCTAAAATGCCGATCATGGTCATCGCAATACCAATACTTGGAACAGCAATGGTGAGAATCACCACATATACTGGTCCAATGATGCCGCCTACTAACGTCCACGCAGGTTGCGAGAAAAAAGAGGGGCTATTACGCGGACTGAAGAAAAGCATCAGCATGAATGTCAGCGCTGCACCGACACCAAAAATACTGAATGTGGCCCACAAATCTCCAACTTCACTCCCCAGTGGTCCTAATAATCCGGCTTCAACGGATAATCCCATCCCGCCAGCAACGACGAGTAATATGAATAAAAGCTGCATAAAACAGTCTCCAACTTGGTTTAGGAGGCTGATGATAATGACGCTCAAAGTAATGAAAAACAGTATAATCCGTGAAACACCTTTGCAGGAATCGAGATAATGTATGATGCCAGTTCAATAAACTTTCGTAGTCTATTGTTTTTTATAGGTGTTTTTGACTCGCAAAGTTTTTCAGAGGTTGCCAGGCGAGAAGGTGTATCAGCGTCGATGGTGTCGCGAGTGATTCTGCAGCTGGAAGATACTCTCGGACAGCAGCTGTTCTATCGAAATACCCGCGCTGTCATTCCAACCGAAGCTGGACGTTTGTTCGTAGAATATGCCCGAGTAATGAGTGAGCAGCTCAGCGAAGCAAGAAAAGAACTGCAGGACAGATCGCTTGAGCCTTCAGGGTTAATAAGAATTAATGCGCCGGTTTTTTTTGGTCAGCGGCACATTGCGCCCTGGCTGACAGACCTATGCGAGCGCTACCCTAAGCTGTTGATCGAGTTGGCTCAGACAGATGACTACATCGATCCCCACCGCGATGCTTCCGACATTATTTTTCGCATTGGGACACTTACCGACTCATCATTTCACGCTCGCGTATTCTGCACCCAGCGCTACCATCTTGTTGCGTCTCCTAAATACGTTCAAAAGTGGGGAAAGCCAGTTATCCCTTCAGACTTAGCGCAGCATAAATGTCTGGTTTATGCGGGCTCATCCGGCCCTAACCGATGGTTATTCAGAGAACAGAATGACAGCTGGGTTCACTACCCGGTATCTGCATTGCTGATTTCTAACAATGCAGAGACGCTTCTTACCGCCGCGTTAGGTGGAATGGGGATGGTGCTCTTCCCGGACTGGCTGATTGGAGACAGCATTCATAAAGGGGAGCTAGTCAGAATTATGCCCAATCTTGAAGCTGCCATAAAAACAGAGCCGCAACATATTGCCGCTATTTATCCTAATGCCCGTCATCCACCGCTGAATGTCAGAGCGGTTATTGATTACTTTCTGGAGGTTTATGGCTCCAAGCCTTACTGGCTATTCGACTGACGAATGTCTCCTATGAGCGAAAATCGTATATTCGGCTTTACGCCGAATGCTATGGCAAAGAGCACGCTTGAAAGAATTTAATTGCGCTAGCGCGTGTTGCAATCTTGACGGAATATCACAAACGTCATTGCCACCGCACCAAGCAGTAATAAACCACTCAAGCCGAAAGCACTTTGCCATCCCAGGCTGTCGAATATCAGACCTCCTGCTGTTGAACCCAGCGCAATGGAGAGCTGGATGACAGCAACCATCAAGCCACCACCGGCCTCTGCATCTTCGGGTAGCGTCCGTGCGATCCATGTCCACCATCCGGTTGGCGCGGCGGTCGCAAGCATTCCCCACAGGCTTAGCAAAACGGCAACAACCCACAAGCTGTGACCGAACATGAGTAACGTTCCCGCAATAGCAGCCATGAGCAGAGGAATCACGATTAATGTCGGATAAAACCTTGCGTTCAGGAAGGTAGAAACAATCATGGTGCCGATAAGACCTGCTGCACCTATAGCAAGCAAAATCAAAGACAGGCCAGAAGCACTGACTCTGGTCACGTTCTCCAGAAATGGCCGCACGTAGGTAAACAAGGCAAACTGACCCATAAAGAACAGTCCGCAGGCCAGCAAACCCGTTGCTACGACGGAGACTCTGAACAGACGAAACACCGATCCCTGTGGCTTGCGTTGAGTATCGCTTTCCATCGAAGGCAGGCTGATGCATTGCCAGATGAACGCCGCTATCGCCAGCGGTACGAGAGATAAAAAGGCACCCCGCCATCCAACGGTCACCCCGAGATAGCTACCCAGCGGTGCCGCCACAACGGTAGCCAATGCGTTCCCGCCGTTAAAAATCGCCAGCGCGCGGGGAACCTGATGCTGCGGCACCAGCCGAATGGCCGTCGCCGCCGACATTGACCAGAATCCACCAATCACGATACCAATCAGCGCCCGCCCCAACATATAAATCGGATAGCTGGCCGCCAGCGCGACAATCATTCCTGATACCGCCATCAGAATTGTCAGCCCCAGCAGAAGATATTTACGGTTCAGATCCCCGGCAATGCGGGAAATTGTCAGGCTGGTCAACACGGCCAGTGCGCCAGAGATAGCAATTCCCTGTCCTGCCAGCCCCTCCGTGACGTGCAAATCGCTGGCAATAGGCGTCAGCAGACTCACCGGCATAAACTCAGAAGCGATCAGCACAAAAACGCAGAGCGTCATGGCAAAAACGCCGCCCCAATACGCGTGGGTTTTATTGTGTGAAGGTTGAAGACTTACGATAGACATTATCAATTCCCTGCGTTACATCAGACAGGTCAACGCCACCCGAGGATTACAGGCGGCATGGTAAATATGCATTATTTCAGTAATTTAGTTCAAATTTGATTTGAAAAACTGTTCAAATTTAGTAAACGGGATTTTTCCAGCGACGTTGTCATATAAGTCCACATGGTTTGCCCCTGGAATAATCACCAGCTCTTTCTCTTTGCTCCCG
>NZ_DAMBSA010000167.1:0-9333 GCF_032054795.1 Pantoea sp. CTOTU49201 | reverse complement strand
TTGAAATCCCACCGAACCGTGTGATCGAGTTGGGAACCCAGGTCGAGATTTAACGCTGTGCGCGTCACCAACTCAAGGTGACGCGCAATCCTCCGCTGGTGCGCTGGCTGAACTGCAAGCGAATGCCGTGCAGCTGGGCAATATTCTTCACGATGGAAAGCCCCAATCCGCTGCCGGTTTGCGCTTGTCCCGGCGGTCGCCAGAAGCGTTCACCCAACCTTATCAACTGCTCATCGCTGACGCCTGGCCCGTTATCATCAACGGTAATGGAGCGGGCATTGAGCTGTACATCAATAGTGCTGCCCGATGGCGAATAGCGCAGCGCGTTATCCAGCAGATTCCGCACCATCAATCCCAGCAACAGCGGATGACCGTTCATCACCGGTTCGGCGTGGCTGATGAACTGCAAAGCGGTGTTTTGTTGTTCCGCCTGCGGGAAGTGCTCCGCCAGAAGGTTTTGCAGCAGCGGCGCCAGCGCCACCGGCTGAAACTCGCTGCGCAGATCGTCAGCTTCCACGCGTGACAGCGTTAAAAGCTGATCCACCAGACGCGTGGCGCGCACAATACCGCTATCCAGTTGCTGAATCGCCCGTTTGCGCATCGCTTCATCATCATCGGCTAGCTGAATCACTTCACTCTGCACGCGCAGCGCCGCCAGCGGGCTGCGCAGTTCATGGGCTGCATCGGAAGTAAAGCGACGTTCGCGCTGCACCAGATGTGCCATGCGGCTGAACAAGCCGTTGAGCGCCACCACCAGCGGCTTCACTTCTTTAGGCAAGCGCGTTTCAGGTAATGGCGTGGCATCGTCCGGCGCTCGTTGATGCAGCGAAAGCGTGAGGCGCTTCAACGGGCGCAGCTCGAACCACACCAGCGCCAGCAGCAACAGCAGCATAAAAGGCATGGCGATCAGCCATGGCAGCAGGCTACTGAGCGCCAGATCGCGCGTCATATCTTCGCGGTACTCCCACTCTTGCCCAACCACCACGCGATAACGCTTATCCGCTGAGGTGAGCCACACTAAGCGCCAGCTCTCTTTATCGCCGCGCAGGCGGCCATCGGTAAAGCCATCACGTTGGTAATCAAACTGTAAATCACGCCCATTTTCGCCGTCATTGAGCAGCGGCTGGCCGTCAGCGCTGAAGATGGCAAACGCCAGCGCATCGTCATCCTGATCGCCACGATGATGACGCAGGATCGACTTGGTTTTAGGCAGTTTTTCGTCCTGCAGCGAGGTGGGATCGAGCGTAATTAAACGTTTGGCGAACAGCATTTGTTGAGTATCAAACAGCTCGTCTACCGTATCGCGGGTTTGGTGCCAGGCACTAAGGCTGGCCAGGCCGCCGCACAGCATAATCAGCAGCACGAAGCCGATGGCGAGGCGCAGAAACAGACTCATTCCGCCGCTCCCAGCGTATAACCGACGCCGTGTACGGTACGAATAAACTGGCTGCCGAGTTTCTTGCGCAGATGATGAATGTGCACTTCCACCGCATTGCTGGAGACATCTTCATCCCAGCTGTAGAGCTTCTCCTCAAGCTGACTGCGTGTCAGCACGCGGCCAGGATTGCGCAGAAACAGCTCCAGCAGCGCCAGTTCACGGCTCTTCAGGCTGACTGCTTCGCCATCGCACAGCACGCTGTGGCTGCCGGGCGCCATCACCACTTTGCCGTGTTTGAGTTCCGGCTGCAGTTGGCCGTGACGGCGACGGATCAGTGCCTGCAAGCGTGCCGCCACTTCTGTTAATGCAAACGGCTTGCACAGGTAATCGTCAGCGCCGAGCTGCAATCCTTGTACGCGCTGATCGAGCGCATCACGCGCGGTAAGAATCAGCACCGGCACATCCTGTCCTTGCTGGCGCCACTGACGCAGGATATCCAGGCCATCGCGTTCTGGCAGCGATAGATCCAGCACCACCGCGTCCCAGGGCGCGGCCGTCAACGCCTGAAACCCGGCTTCGCCAGAGACAAACCAATCCACGCTGAAACCGAGTTTGGTCAACCCGACTTTCAACCCGTCGCCAATCAGCGTGTCATCTTCAATCAGTAAAATGCGCATCAACTCTCCTTCTGTTAAGCGGAGTTATACGAAGCACAATCGCTCTTGTACAGCGAAAATCCCGGCAAATAGACTATTTTTCATGAATGTTAGCCCAACGGATTCTCTTAAGATCCTGTTAAGAACCTTATGGTGAAATAGCTTCCGTAAACCAACACATTCATGGAAAAGAGGTGACATATGAAAAAGTCTGCAGCCCTGTTAGCTATCATCGCCCTGGCCGCCACGCCGGTTCTTGCCGCTCAGCAAGGTGGCTTTGTTGATCCGAATGCGCCATCCGCTCAGGTAAAGTCCGGTGGTTTTAAGGCGGATAACTCCAGCGTTGTCACGGTGAAACAGGCCGAAGATATGAAGGACGATAGCTGGATCACCGTGCGCGGTACGCTTGAGAAGCAAATCGGTGATGAGGATTATCAGTTCCGTGATGCCACCGGCACCATGAAGGTCGAGATCGATCATAAACGCTGGAACGGTTTGACCATCACGCCGAAGGATCAGGTAGAGCTGACCGGCGAACTGGATAAAGATTTCAACTCTATCGAACTGGACGTGAAACAGGTACGTAAACTGCCTTAATCCATGCTTCGGGGCCGCAGCAGCGGCTCCAACATCCCACCAAACTCAAATTCTCTCTGGTACAAGCGAAACGTTTCGATGGCGATCACATTTCCGTGATGCCGCCATTGAGTTGCCGTGCGCATTTTATACACTCCCGATCAGCGAAACGTTTCGCTGTGGAGTGGAAGAAATGAAAAAAGGTCGCTTGTTAAACGCTGAAGTCTCTCATGTGATTGCTCGCCTGGGGCACACCGATACGCTGACGATTGCAGATGCAGGCTTGCCGATTCCGGCTGGTCCACAGCGCATCGATCTGGCGTTAACGCCGGGTACGCCCGAATTTTTACAGGTGGTTGAAGTTGTCACGCAGGAGATGCAGGTCGAAAGCGCCCTGATGGCGGAGGAGATTAAGCAGCACAATCCGCAGCTCCATAGCGCACTGCTCGCCGTGCTCGAAGCCTTGCAACAGCACCAGGGAAATGTCATCACCATCCGTTACACCAGCCATGAACAATTCAAACAACAAACGCAGCGTAGTCAGGCGGTCATTCGCAGCGGAGAGTGTTCTCCGTATGCGAATGTCATCCTGAGCGCCGGCGTGACCTTCTGAGGCCGCTATGCAACCGTTATTGCAACTCAAAGGGATTGAAAAGTTGTTTCCTGGCGTTAAAGCGCTGAATGGCGCATCGCTCGCCGTTTATGCGGGACGCGCAATGGCGCTGGTGGGCGAAAACGGCGCGGGCAAATCCACCATGATGAAAGTGCTGACCGGCATATACAGCATGGATGCCGGTTCCATGCAGTGGCTCGGTAAGGATGTGGCGTTCTCTGGCCCGAAAGCGTCGCAGGAAGCGGGCATTGGCATTATCCATCAGGAACTTAACCTGATTCCGCAACTGACCGTCGCCGAGAATATCTTCCTTGGCCGCGAATTTGTTAACCGCTTTGGCCGCATCGAATGGAAAAAGATGTATGCCGAGGCGGATGCGCTATTAAAGCGCCTCAATCTGCGCTTTAACAGCCACAAGCTGGTGGGCGATTTGTCGATTGGCGATCAGCAGATGGTCGAGATCGCCAAAGTGCTCAGCTTCGAGTCGAAGGTCATCATTATGGATGAACCGACCGATGCGCTGACCGATACCGAAACGCTGTCGCTGTTCCGCGTCATCAACGAACTGAAAGCGCAGGGCTGCGGCATCGTCTATATCTCGCACCGCATGAAAGAGATTTTCGAGATTTGCGATGACGTCACCGTGTTCCGCGATGGGCAGTTTATTGCCGAGCGTGCGGTGTGCGATCTCAGCGAAGAGAGCCTGATCGAGATGATGGTCGGCCGCAAACTGGAAGATCAATATCCGCGTATCGATCAACAGCCGGGTGAGATCCGCTTAAAAGTCGAAAACCTCAGCGGTCCGGGCGTTGATAACGTCAGTTTTACGCTGCGCAAAGGGGAAATCCTTGGCGTGTCGGGCCTGATGGGCGCGGGACGTACCGAACTGATGAAAGTGCTGTACGGCGCGCTGCCGCGCAGCAAAGGTAAAGTCACGCTGAATGGCCGCGAAATCACCACCCGCTCCCCGCAAGACGGATTGGCGAACGGCATCGTTTATATCTCCGAAGATCGTAAGCGCGATGGTTTGGTGTTGGGCATGTCGGTGAAAGAGAACATGTCGCTGACCGCGCTGCGTTATTTCAGCACCGGCGCGGGCAACCTGAGACACAGCGACGAGCAGTTGGCGGTGGGCGATTTTATCCGCCTGTTCAACGTCAAAACCCCTTCAATGGAGCAGCCGATTGGCCTGCTGTCCGGCGGTAATCAGCAAAAAGTGGCGATTGCGCGCGGCCTGATGACGCGTCCTGATGTGTTGATTCTTGATGAGCCAACGCGCGGTGTTGATGTCGGGGCAAAGAAAGAAATTTATCAGTTAATTAACCAGTTTAAAGCCGAAGGGCTGAGCATCATTTTGGTGTCGTCGGAAATGCCGGAAGTGCTGGGCATGAGCGATCGCATCGTGGTGATGCATGAAGGCCATCTGAGTGGCGAATTTTCCCGTGAGCAAGCTACCCAGGAATCCCTGATGGCGGCGGCAGTCGGTAAGCAACACAGCGAGGAGTTAGTTGTATGAGCACCCAAACCTTACCCGCCAGCCGTCGTTGGTTCAGCAAAGCCTGGCTGCTGGAGCAGAAATCACTGATTGCATTGATCGTGCTGATCGCCGTGGTTGCCAGCCAGAGCCCGAACTTCTTCACGCTGGCCAACATGTTCAACATTCTGCAGCAGACGTCGGTCAACGCCATTATGGCGGTCGGCATGACGCTGGTGATTCTGACTTCGGGCATTGATCTTTCCGTGGGATCGCTGCTGGCGCTGACCGGCGCGGTGGCGGCATCGATTGTCGGATTAGAAGTCAATGCGCTGGTGGCCGTTGCGGCTTCGCTGGCGCTGGGCGCGGCGATTGGTGGTATTACCGGCGTGATTGTGGCGCGCGGCAAGGTGCAGGCTTTTATCGCCACGCTGGTGATGATGCTGCTGCTGCGCGGCGTCACCATGGTTTACACCAACGGCAGCCCGATCAATACCGGTTTCAACGATAACGCCGATCTGTTTGGCTGGTTCGGTATCGGTCGTCCGCTGGGCATCCCAACGCCGGTGTGGCTGATGGTCGCGGTATTTGGTCTGGCGTGGTACATGCTGCATCACACGCGCCTTGGTCGTTACATCTATGCGTTAGGTGGCAACGAAGCGGCGACGCGTTTGTCGGGTATCAACGTTAATCGCGTCAAAATCATCGTTTATTCGCTGTGCGGCCTGCTGGCGGCATTGGCGGGCACCATCGAAGTGGCGCGTCTCTCTTCCGCACAACCTACTGCGGGCACCGGTTATGAATTGGATGCGATCGCGGCGGTGGTACTGGGCGGTACCAGCCTGGCGGGCGGAAAAGGTCGCATCATGGGCACGCTGATTGGTGCGTTGATCCTCGGTTTCCTGAACAACGGCCTGAATCTGATGGGCGTATCGTCTTACTACCAAATGATTGTTAAAGCCGTCGTCATTCTGCTAGCGGTGCTGGTGGATAACAAAAGCAGTAAATAACTCTGACCTTCACACAGGATTTAAAAATGAAAAAGTTAACTGCATTGGCCGTCATTCTTGGCGCCACCCTCAGTGCTGGCGCGATGGCAAAGGACACCATTGCTCTGGTGGTTTCAACCCTGAATAATCCGTTCTTTGTGTCTCTGAAAGATGGCGCACAGAAAGAAGCTGACCAACTGGGTTATAACCTCGTGGTGCTGGATTCGCAGAACAACCCGGCGAAAGAGCTGGCGAACGTGCAGGATCTGACGGTGCGCGGCACCAAGCTACTGCTGATCAACCCAACCGATTCTGATGCGGTGGGTAACGCCGTTAAGATGGCAAACCAGGCCAATATTCCGGTGATCACGCTGGACCGCGTAGCAGCACAGGGCACCGTGGTGAGCCACGTGGCGTCTGACAACCGTTTCGGCGGCAAAATGGCCGGTGACTTCATCGCTAAAAAACTGGGCGATGGCGCGAAGATCATTGAACTGCAAGGCATTGCCGGTACGTCTGCGGCCCGCGAGCGTGGCGAAGGTTTCAAACAGGCGGCTGATGCGCACAAATTCAACATCCTGGCGAGCCAGCCTGCTGACTTCGACCGTACTAAGGGTCTGAACGTAATGCAGAACCTGTTGCAGGGACATCCGGATGTGCAGGCGGTCTTCGCTCAGAACGATGAAATGGCGCTGGGCGCGCTGCGTGCACTGCAAACTGCCGGGAAAACCGACGTGCTGGTGGTGGGCTTTGACGGCACCGCTGACGGTGTGAAAGCCGTTGAATCAGGTAAACTGACCGCCACTGTGGCTCAGATGCCAGACAAGATTGGTGTGATTGGCGTGCAGACTGCCGATAAAGTATTGAAAGGCGAGAAGGTGCAGGCGGTTAATCCGGTTGACCTGAAGCTGGTTACCAAATAATAAGTAAAGAAAAGCAGGGCAACGCGCCACCGTCCTGGTGGCGCATCTTTCTGGATGAATCCCAATGACCACAAGCGCAAAACTGGCCGTTCTCGGCAGCATCAATGCCGATCACATCCTTAACCTCGCCCACTTTCCACGTCCGGGCGAAACGGTGATCGGGAAACAGTACCAAATTGCCTTTGGCGGCAAAGGGGCCAATCAGGCGGTGGCTGCGGGTCGTGCTGGTGCAGATATTGCCTTTATTGCCTGCGTCGGCGCTGATGATATCGGCGAGCGCATTCGTCAGCAGTTGCAGCAAGACCGCATTGATACCGCACCGGTTGAAACCGTCGCTGATGAATCGACTGGTGTAGCGATGATCTTCGTGAATGGCGAAGGCGAAAATAATATCGGCATCTATTCCGGTGCCAATGCGGCGCTGACGCCGACTCGCGTTGCGCAGCACCAGCAAGTGATTGCCGATGCCGATGCGTTGCTGATGCAGCTGGAATCTCCGCTGGAAAGCGTTCTGGCCGCCGCGAAGATTGCCCGCGCGCAGCAGACGCAAGTGATCCTGAATCCCGCACCGGCCACCGCGCTCTCAGATGAGCTGCTCGCGCTTATCGACATCATCACGCCAAATGAAACCGAAGCAGAAATTCTCACCGGCATTGCGGTGAAGAGCGATGAAGATGCCGCGCGTGCTGCTGCGGCATTGCATGCGAAAGGTATCGATACTGTATTAATCACTTTAGGCCGTCGCGGTGTGTGGCTGAGTGAGCAAGGCAACGGCATGCGCATTCCGGGCTTCAGCGTGCAGGCCATCGATACCATTGCGGCTGGCGATACCTTCAACGGTGCGTTTATTACCGCACGTCTGGAAGGTGTGCCAATGCACGATGCCGTACGTTTCGCCCATGCCGCCGCTGCGATTGCGGTGACGCGTCCGGGCGCGCAGCCCTCAGTGCCGTGGCGCACTGAGATCGACGCCTTCCTGCAACAACAGGGCTAAGCGCTTGGCTACCATGAAAGATGTCGCTCGCCTGGCGGGCGTCTCTACCTCCACCGTTTCACACGTCATCAATAACAATCGCTTTGTTAGCGAGCAGGTGCGTGAAAAGGTGGATCAGGCGATTCGCGAGCTTAACTATGCGCCGTCCGCGCTGGCGCGCAGCCTGAAGATCAAACAAACCCGCACCATCGGCATGCTGCTGACCGCCAGCAGTAACCCGTTCTATTCCGAAGTGGTGCGCGGCGTGGAAAACAGCTGCTACGAACGCGGCTACAGCCTGATTCTGTGTAATACCGAAGGCGATGAAGAACGCATGAATCGCAGCCTCGAGACGCTGATGCAAAAGCGCGTCGATGGTTTACTGATGATGTGCACCGAAACCCATCTGCCTTCTGCGGAGATCCTCAATCGCTATCCGTCTGTGCCGATGGTAATGATGGACTGGGCGCCATTTGAAGGGCGCGGCGACATTATTCAGGATAACGCGCTGCTCGGCGGCGAGCTGGCAACTCAGCATCTTATCGATCGCGGCTATATGCGCATTGCCTGTATTGCGGGACCACAGGATAAAACGCCGGCGCGGTTGCGTCTGGAGGGCTTCCATAAGGCGATGGCGAGCAGTGGATTAGCGGTTCCATCGGGTTATGTGGTTGATGGCGATTTTGAGTTTCAGGGCGGCTTCAACGCCATGAATCAATTGTTGACGCTGGATACGCTGCCAGAAGCGATATTTACCAGCAACGATGCAATGGCGGTTGGCGTTTATCACGCCTTGTTCCAGGCCGGATTGCGCGTGCCGCAGGATATTGCAGTGATGGGCTATGACAACATCGAGCTGGCACGTTACCTGACGCCGCCGCTTAGCACCATTCATCAGCCGAAAGATGAGTTAGGCGAACTGGCGATTGATACCTTGATACATCGTATGAGCGATCCCGACGCCAGTCAGCAAACGCTGGTGTTGACGCCGGAGTTGGTGGAACGCGGTTCGGTCTAAACCGCTTTCTTCTTTTTCTCGCGGTTAGCGATCAAATTACGCCCGTCGCCCGGACGTAACATCATAAAGGTAAAGGCAGACAACACCGTGACGATGCCCATCGTCAGGAAGGTGGCGTGGAACTGCGCGACGGTTGTGGCCTCGACATCCTGATAGAAACGCAGCACTGCGGCGCTCACCGCCACACCAAAGCTGATCGACAGTTGCTGCGTTACCGCCAGCACACTATTCCCGCCGCTGGCGTTCTCATCATTTAAATCCGCCAGCGTGATGGTGTTCATCGCGGTGAACTGCGTTGACATCGCCATCCCCAGAATCAACAGTGCCGCCAGCAACATCACCACGCTGCCACCCGGCGATTGCAGTGAGAAGGTAGCGATCAATATGCCAATGATGATGGTGATACCAACCAGCGTATGGCGATAACCGAAGCGGCGTAGTACTTGCGTGACCGTGGATTTCGCCAGCAGCGCGCCAATCGCCGTTGGCCCCATCATGCAACCGGCAATCAGCGCAGGATAACCAAAGCCCACTTGCAACATCAGCGGCATCAGGAATGGAATGCAGCCGGTTCCCAGACGCGAAGCGATGTTGCCAAGGATGCCGACCGAGAAGGTGCGGGTTTTAAACATTGGCAGATTAATCAGCGGTGCCGGATGACGACGTGCGTGCACTATATAGAGAAGAAGTAATGCAATGCCGCTAAACAGCACCAACAACGCTTGCCACGGCA
>NZ_DAMBSA010000166.1:0-9338 GCF_032054795.1 Pantoea sp. CTOTU49201 | reverse complement strand
CATTTCTGAGATGGTCGGCAGGTTGGTGTCTTCAACAAAAACATGGCGCGCTTCACGACGCAGACGCGTACCTTCACAGCTGGCGCAGGCACGGTTGCTGATAAATTTCGCCAGCTCTTCGCGCACCGCATTGGATTCCGTCTCTTTATAACGGCGCTCCATGTTGTGCAGCACGCCTTCAAACGGATGGCGGCGCACTGAGGTGTCACCGCGATCGTTGATGTATTTGAATTCGATATTCTCTTTGCCGGAACCGTACAGAATCACATTGCGCGCGTTGTCGCTCAGGCTGTTGAACTGGGCTTCGACATCGAATTGCAGATGTTCAGCCAGCGAGCGCAGCATCTGGAAGTAGTAGAAGTTACGGCGATCCCAGCCGCGAATGGCGCCGCCCGCCAGCGACAGCTCGGGATTTTGCACCACACGATCGGGATCGAAATATTGCTGCACGCCCAGGCCATCGCAGGTCGGGCAGGCGCCGGCCGGGTTGTTGAACGAGAACAGGCGCGGTTCGAGTTCGCGCATGCTGTAGCCACAAATCGGGCAGGCAAAGTTAGCCGAGAAAAGCATCTCTTCGGCGCTGGTATCGTCCATATCGGCGACAATCGCCGTGCCACCGCTCAGTTCCAGCGTGGTCTCGAAGGATTCAGCCAGACGCGTTGCCAGATCGTCGCGCACGCGGAAGCGGTCAATCACCACTTCGATGGTGTGTTTCTTCTGCAGCTCCAGCTTCGGCGGATCCGACAGATCGCACACTTCGCCATCAATACGTGCACGGATGTAGCCTTGCGCCGCGAGGTTTTCCAGCGTTTTGGTGTGTTCGCCTTTGCGATCTTTCACCACCGGTGCCAGCAGCATTAGACGACGGCCTTCTTCCTGCGACAGCACCTGATCAACCATCTGGCTCACGGTTTGCGCCGCCAGTGGAACGTCGTGATCCGGACAGCGCGGCTCACCCACGCGTGCAAACAGCAGGCGCAGATAGTCATGAATTTCAGTAATGGTGCCGACGGTGGAACGCGGGTTATGCGAAGTCGATTTCTGCTCAATGGAGATGGCGGGCGAAAGACCTTCAATATGGTCAACGTCCGGTTTCTCCATTAATGAAAGAAACTGGCGCGCATAGGCCGAAAGCGACTCGACATAGCGACGCTGGCCTTCGGCATACAGCGTATCAAACGCCAGCGAAGACTTACCGGAACCTGACAGACCGGTGACCACAATGAGCTTATCGCGAGGGATGATCAGGTTGATGTTCTTCAAATTATGGGTGCGAGCACCGCGGACTTCGATCTTATCCATTCACCTTTCCCGGATTGAACAACACTCGCCATGCCTTGCCAGCACGACCAGCAGAAACGGTCCATTATGGCACAAAAAATAAACTGAATAAATATCCAGTGTTTTTGCTATTCTGTCCGCCGATAAATTTTGGAATCCCGCTCTAAAGTGGGCACACGCCAATGTGACGTGATACAATTTTTCGCTTAGACTTTTAGCATCAACTCATCGGGAGACAGCAACATGGCCAGTCGTGGCGTAAACAAAGTGATTCTAGTCGGGAATCTGGGTCAGGATCCGGAAGTGCGCTACATGCCAAATGGTGGCGCGGTAGCCAACATTACGCTGGCCACGTCAGAGAGCTGGCGCGACAAGACAACCGGTGAAAACAAAGAGATCACTGAATGGCACCGCGTTGTGCTGTTCGGCAAGCTGGCGGAAGTCGCTGGCGAATACCTGCGTAAAGGTTCTCAGGTTTACATCGAAGGTCAGCTGCGCACCCGCAAATGGACCGATCAAGCCGGTCAGGAAAAATACACTACTGAAGTGGTGGTTAACGTTGGCGGCACCATGCAGATGCTGGGCGGACGTCAGCAGGGCGCGAACGCAGGTGGCGCACCTTCGGGCGGCCAGGGCGGCGGCAATAACAACGGTTGGGGCCAGCCACAGCAGCCACAACAGCAGCCGCAGGGCGGTGGTAACCAGTTCAGCGGCGGTGCGCAACAGCGTCCACAGCAGCAGAGCGCACCAGCCAACAATGAACCGCCAATGGATTTTGACGACGATATTCCGTTCTGATTATCCGCCTGAGCAATCTCAGGCCTGACGTTATCGAACCCAGAAATGCCATTCCGCGAGGAGTGGCATTTTTTTATCTGCAGCCGAACAAGTTGCAGCCTTAATGCGGTCGCCATTCCCGCAATAACGCTTCCGTCTCACGCACCAGCACCGGATTGCCCGGCATAATTAAATCGGCCCACACTTCGTTGTGCTGATTGATCTGCTGCTGCGCGGAAACATACGTGCGGTCGGCGGTGGTATGCGCATCGGCGGCGACGGTGATGTGATAGCCGAGGCTGGCGCCGACTTTGATGGTGGTATCGACACAGTAATCGGTCGCGCAGCCGCAAATGACGAAGTTTTTAATGCCAAGTTGGTCGAGTTGAGCGGCAAGATCGGTTTGCCAGAAGCTATCGCAGGCGGTCTTATTGATGAAGATGGCGTTGGCTGGCTGCTGCAGCTCGGGCACGATCGCCCAACCAGCTGAATCAACTTCTAAACCTGGCCCAACGTGCTGGATGAAAATCACCTGATCGGCCGCAGCGATTAACTGATTGATCCGCTCGCAGCGTCCGGCACGATCAAAACGCGGCGTTGCCAGCACGCCATTTTGCATATCCACCACAACTACGACTCGATTCGCCATTTCACTCTCCTAAGTTTGAAGCCTCAGTGTGGATTGCCGACGCGCAGAGGTAAAGCAATTCACCTTTGCATTTATCGCCACTGCCGCGCATGCTTATAAGCGATTTATTCCGGAGGTGTGTCGTGAAGGTGGTTCCTGAAATCTTTCCTTGTGAGCAAGATCGTGCGCAGTTTCAGCATTTCGCTGAGCTGCCGGGCATCGAGCTGTATCAGGCGCACATCTCCCGCTACGCTTTTGAACCCCATACCCATGAAGCCTTTGGCATCGGTACTATCGAGTCCGGCGCCCAGCGCTTTCGCTATCGCGGCGCCAATTACACCGCGCCGCAGCATTCGTTAGTGATGATGAATCCCGACGAGCTGCACACCGGTGAATCTGCCTGCGACGAAGGCTGGCGCTATCGCATGATCTATATCGATCCGCTGGAAATGGATCGTCTGACCGGCGATCGTGATTGGTGGTTCACCGATGCATTGCGCACCGATGCGCGGTTGGCGCAGCCGTTCTCACAATTGCTGGCGCAGATGTGGCAGGCGGAAACCACGCTGGAGCGCGAAAGCACTTTGCTCGAACTGCTGGAGTTGATGCGACCGCTGGCGCGTCAGGGACAGCAACGACCTGCTGAAGGTGCGCATCGCTTTGATGCGGTTCGAGACTATTTGCGTGAAAACCTCGCCGAACCGGTGCGCCTCGAAGAGCTTGCTGCGCTGGCATCGCTGTCGCCGTGGCATTTCCTGCGCAGTTTTAAACAGCACTTCCACGTTACACCACATCAAATGCTGATGGCTTTTCGCCTGTTCGCCGCGAAACAGCAGCTGGCGCGCGGCGACAGTGCGGCAACCGTCGCGGCATCGGTCGGACTTACCGATCAGGCACATCTCACCCGCGCCTTCGCGCATCGCTACGGCATCACGCCGGGCCGCTATCAAAAACAAGTGTTCCCTTCACGCTAACCGCAATCTGCTACAAGCCTTTCGCCTCCGCCTGCGTCACACTGCAGCGGAATGCATATAAAGGAAGAGTTTATGTTTGCTGGAATACTGTTTGCGCTGGCAGCGGGATTGATGTGGGGATTGATCTTTGTGGGGCCGCTGCTGATACCGGATTATCCGGGCACCTTACAATCGGCCGGACGCTACGTTGCCTTTGGATTGGTGGTGTTGCCGCTTGCCTGGCTGGATCGCCGTCGTTTGCGTCAGCTGGCGCGCAAAGATTGGATTGAAGCGCTGAAGCTGTCGCTGATTGGCAATCTGCTCTATTACGCGTTTCTCGCCAGCGCGATTCAACGCACCGGCGCGCCCATCTCCACCATGATTATCGGCACCTTGCCGGTGGTGATTACCGTGACGGCCAATCTCTGTTATGGCCATCTTGAAGGGCGTTTGCCGTGGCGCAAACTGACGCCGGCTTTGCTGATTATTGCCGCAGGCCTGGCTTGCGTGAATGCCGCCGAACTTCAGACGCAGGGTCCCGATTTTGATTGGTCGCGCTATCTCACCGGTTTAGGGCTAGCGGTTCTGGCGGTGGCATGCTGGACATGGTATCCGCTGCGTAATGGTTTATGGTTACGTGCGCATCCCCAACACAAACCATCCAGTTGGGCGACGGCACAAGGTTTGGTGACGCTGCCGCTGGCGTTGGTGTTCTATCTATTAGTTTGCGTGCAGCTCCACTGGCAGCAACCTGAGTTTGCGTTGCCCTTCGGGCCGCAGCCGCAACGCTTTCTATTATTAATGTTAGGTATCGGGCTGATCTGCTCATGGCTGGGCACACTCTGCTGGAATGCTGCCAGTCAGCGCGTGCCGACGGTGATCATGGGGCCGCTGATTGTGTTCGAAACCTTAGCCGGATTGCTGTGGACATTCCTGTGGCGACAAAGCTGGCCGCCGCTGTTAACTGCGGTCGGCATTGGCTGTTTGATTGTTGGCGTAATCTACGCGATGCGCATTAAACCCCAGCCGCATATCACTGCGGTATAACTCATCAAAGAGCGCTGCTGAAAAACATTTCGGCAGCGTACTCCGCTGTATTTTAAGAATTTGACTAACCTCTTTCACACCTCAAATCCCGCTTTCTGACGCTGACCAGGCCGTCGATATAACTTTTCGGCTAATTTCAGCCACTTTTTCAGCCCTGATTTGTCATAAACAGACATGCCGCTGCGTCCCGTGCGACAGTGTTTGGCCGTATTAAGGCGCACTAAACCTTCATTAATCCTCGTTCTTCCTGGCTATAGCAGGCCCTAAAGCGGAAAAAACCGGCGCGTTAAGGCGGAAAAACATGCATCTAACCTACCGTTTATTGCCGTTTGGCACTGAAGATTGGCACTCGAAAGCCACTTTTTGCTTAAGGGAATAGGGCGATGTTAAGAAAGATTCCATTAACCGTTGGCAAAAAACCATTAAGCGTAACGATGAATAGGGTGCAGTAATTTAACTTATCTCCCGCTTTTTGGCTGTTATTGTTTAGGCTCGATAACCTTTCTTATCAGGATTATTCCTGGCGGCATGATGAGAAATTATGGTCTACGCGCGTCAACCGAATGATGAATGAATCCAGGAGTAGATCCAGTTAAAAACAGAGGTTATGTGTGAGCGGTTACACGGCGTTGTTCATTAATGCTTAACAGAATTGTCTGCATTCAGGGCTGATGATTAATGTTGGTAAAGTAATAATTGAAGCGCCAATCTCACCGAAATGAGATTGGACTTCGTTTGAATGGCTTGAATAGAGAGACTTTTGCTGATGTGAATCTATTTTACCGCAAAAAAGGAAGCAATTCCGCGATGGTATTCATCAGGAAAAATTGGAGCGAATTGTTATGTTGTGAACGCCGTATTAAATGATCTTCATATCTTCTGGTAAGAACAAATCTCAGCATTAAGTCAAATAACATCGGCCTTAATGGTGTTAGCGATTATCTGTTCCTGCAGGATAATGATAAACGCTACGGCTAATATCCAGTAAACGGCAGCTACGACGGGTACCTATGTCGAATGTCGTTTGCAGAAAGTTAACTGCCTGACGCTTTTCATTCGTGGTGAAGAAGTTTTTCAATACGCTTTGCAGCATCTCTTTATCGGAACTCAGAGATTGCAGTTCACGCGTGAGGTTAAGAAGTTGATCTTCCAACTCCTTGATTTTGCGACCTTCCTCGGAAGAGAGCCCAGAAAACTTCTTCTTCCAGCTATAGAAAGTGGCCTCGGAAATGCCAAGCTCCTCACAAATCTCCCTGACTTTCACTCCCGTTTCAGAAGCTTTAATGGCATTTGTGATTTGCTCTTCGCTATATCGTGACTTTCTCATAAATGCTATTACCTTTCTTATCAATTAGTGGATGAGAATTACTGTATTAATATCTGGCACTGCAAAAACACTATTAATTCAGTATTAAAGTGCGCGATTTGAATTGCGAGGGTTAAATTAAGATATTTAGAAGAAATATCATCATGGGATAAATCTTATTTTATTCCGAATGGCATTGAACGCCTTCCTGGCTTTAGGTTTTTGATATAAATTCTCTCCATCCCAAATGCAGAAAAATACTACATTCATTGGAAAATCGGCATAAACCACTTGCAGAAATGTCAGGGTGTGCCAGTAAACCTTTGCTTAGAATTTAAGCTGAAATCGTTTACATCCACCGAGTTTCGCACCGGATATAATCGGAATTTTCCTGAATATAATTCCTAATTGCTGACGCGAGTCTCATTTTTCGGACCAGTTTGGTTTGAAGTTAATAAATTAAGTCAGGCCCACTGAGCGCTTGTTAATTCATTTCAAGGACGTTGTACCGAAAGTTGTTGTAGTTCGTAATACTAAGGATCAGTCAATGAAATTGAGCGTAATGTCTAATGCCGCCTGGATGATGTCTGAAAAGATCGTCTCCGTGTTCGGCGTCATATTTGTGACCTCCTACGTGGCAAAATCCTTTGGTCCAACCATCTTTGGCCAAATGGCGTTTTCGACCTCGCTGTTTTCCATGGTGCAGACCGTGGCGATTTTCGGTACGGAAACCATTCTGTTTAAACGTATCAGTAAGAGTGCGCCGAAAGGGCTGCGCCTGATGACCGTAGCGCGCAACATGCGCATGGTTTTGCTGTTGCTCACATCGTTGCCCGTCTTGATTTGGGTCTGGTACAACATGCAGGAAAACTTCCTCGCCTTTGCACTGGCCTCGTTTATCTCTTCGGTTTTCGTGACGCAGGACACCTTCAGTGTCTACAACAATGCGCGCTTAGCGTCGCGACTGAACACCATCGCCAACTCTGTCGGTTTGCTGCTGGGCTTCAGCTTAAGTTTCACCATTGCCTGGCTGCACCTCAATCCGCTGTGGCTGACCGTATCGATTGTCGCCGTCACGCTGGTGCCGTATGTCATTAAGCGTTTCAACTTTTACCGCGAAAATCAGGACGTGGCGCCGCCGCAGGATAAGCGCAACACCTATCTGCGCTATTTGCTGTATGCAGGATTGCCGCTGGCCATCTCCAGCATCTTTATCTCGGTGCAGGTGAAAGCGGCACAGATGTTCCTGGCGGGCATCGCCTCGGCGCGCGATCTCGGGCTGTTCGCCGCCGCCAATACCATTTCGGCCTCCTGGATTTTTATCCCGGTCGCCATCATCACTTCCTGCTTTTCGGAAATCTTCCGCGAGCGTGGAGAAGCCGCCATCAAGCTGACAGCACGGCTTAATGGTTATGTCATGGGTGTTTCATTGTTGTTGTTAGCGGTGATCGCGATGTACGGCGAAAAAATCATCATCGCTTTATATGGTCACGAGTACACACAGTCAGGAAGTCTCATTACGTTGTTGTCGTTAGCGACCTGCTTTTCGGCGATGGGGACCGTAGCGTATCGCTACATGGTCAAAGAAGGCGGGTTTAATTATCTGTTGAAGAAAATTGTTTGCCTGATGGTGATCAGCTTGCCGCTGTCGTGGTGGCTGATCCAGGGCTACGGCATCATGGGTGCCGCATGGAGCGTTTTCATCTCAGAATTGCTGTCTCTTACCGTAATGAATTACTTCTTCAAAAACGGCGTCATCCAAAAAATCCAGGTTTCCTCACTCAACTACAAAACCTACAAATGAGGTCAGATATGCTCAAGTTGAAAGATGAACTCAGAAGAAGCGTGCAGTACTTCATCAAGAAGATGCCCTGGGCATACCAGGATCGTATCTACTATTTTCATAAGTTCCGCAAACTGCCCAATTTGCGTGAGCCGAAAGTGTTTAACGAGAAGGTGCTGTACCGCAAATTCATCCATGGCGATTATCAGATGTATGGTCGTCTGTCGGACAAATACTCGGTGCGCGAATATATCGCCGAGAAAGTGGGCAGCGAATACCTGATCCCGCTGGTGTACGAGACCAGCGATCCAAGCTCTTTGCACACGCTGCCGAGCTGGAAAAATACCGTTATCAAGCCGAATCACGCCTCTAACATGGTGGAGATTTTGCTGGAAGAGCCGGATGCGCTGAAGAAGCAGCAGATTATTAGCGACTGCCATCGCTGGCTGAAGACCGATTTCGCCAACGAAGCGCGCGAGATTCACTATCGCTACATCAAGCCACGCATTCTGGTGGAGCAGTACATTGGCGATGGTAAATCGGCGCCGATTGACTACAAGTTCCACATGTTCAACAAGCGCGACGGCAGCTTTGAGTATGTGTTGCAGGTGATCTACAACCGCTGCAATCCGCTGTTGTCGATGAACTTTTACGTCAACAACCTCAACGAGGCGTATCACAAAATTCGTGATACCGGCCTGGACGTGACGCCACAAATGGCCTCGTTGCAGCACGCGTTGGCGTTAAGTAAAAAGCTGGCGAGTGATTTCGATTATGTGCGCGTGGATTGGTACATCGATAAAGAGCAGATCTACTTCGGCGAATTGACCTTTACGCCGGGCGCGGGTTTGGTGACCGGTCTGGATCGCGGGCTCAATCAGATGATGGGTGATATGTGGATTCAGGATCGTCGCGGTACGAAGATACCGGGCATCACGGTGACGGAAGTAACCATTCCGGCCGTATTGAAGAAAATTTAAGTATCACACAGCAAAATAAAAAACCCCGCTTCGGCGGGGTTTTTTATTGGCAGCTATTAAGGCATTGGCCAATCGGTTGGCGTTTGACTCATCACTTCAATAAAGGCGTTTTTGGAGATTTCCATAAAGTTATGCAGATTCTCCATGCTCAGCGTGATACCGAGCAGGCCGGTGACAAACCAGCAGGACATGCCTACGCCGATGCCACCGCACAGCAGCGCCATCACGTGATGACTGTTCTGACGCAGTCGAATTTTCATGGTGCTGGCAAAGAACATCATTACCGCACTCAGGAGTTCCCAGCGCATAACAATCAAACTGGTGGTTAAGGTGGCCATCTGCAAAAACCTCTTAGAATCAGTGATATCCCCGACATTCAATCGACATCACTGGCGGCGAAGAAGGAAGGTCAGGGAAGTCCTTCAGGCCGTCTTACTGAATACAGGAAAGTGTGACTTGGCTCACATTATATCACTCGATTTTAAATTTTGAACAAAATTTATACCGGGTCAGGTAGAAAGATTTTTATCGAACTGAGGAAAAAACAGGCAGGAAAAGCGAGGTGCGCCCGCAAGGGGCGCGC
>NZ_DAMBSA010000165.1:5391-9419 GCF_032054795.1 Pantoea sp. CTOTU49201 | reverse complement strand
CGATGTAATCGGTAAACTCTTTTGCCGCCTCTTTGCCCATCAGCGACAACATCGATTCGATATGCACCGGCGGCAGCTGCAACCGTTTATTGAGCGCCTGCACCGCATGGCGCGAGCTGGCCGTCAGCAGCTGAAAACCTACCACGAACACCACCGCCAGCGTGGCGAGAATTAACCAAATCATCACGTCATCCATCTCATTCACTGCCGGGCATCATAAGCGCTAACGCGGGCGGGCGCCACGGCGAAAAATCGGGAAAGCGGCGTAGAGGGCGAATCTCTACCTGACAGCCGCACGCGCTTCTGACAGAATAGGCGCCATCCCCGATCTAACCCTCTACAGATGGATTTCCTCTCTGATGGCAGCAAAAATTATTGACGGTAAAACGATTGCGCAGCAGGTGCGCCTTGAGGTTGCCGAAAAAGTACAGCAGCGTCTGGCGGCCGGTAAACGTGCGCCCGGTTTGGCAGTTGTGCTGGTGGGTGAAAACCCGGCTTCGCAGATCTATGTCGCCAGCAAACGTCGTGCTTGTGATGAAGTGGGCTTCATCTCCCGCTCATACGATCTGCCCGCCACCACCAGCGAAGCCGAGCTGCTGGAGCTGATTGATACGCTCAACAACGACAACGACATCGACGGCATTTTGGTGCAGCTGCCGCTGCCAGCCGGCATCGATAACGTCAAAGTGCTGGAGCGCATTGTGCCGGACAAAGATGTGGATGGTTTCCATCCGTACAATGTCGGTCGTCTGTGCCAGCGCGCGCCGAAACTGCGTCCGTGTACGCCGCGCGGCATCGTCACCTTGCTGGAGCGCTACAATATCGATACTTACGGCCTGAACGCCGTGGTGGTTGGCGCATCGAATATCGTTGGCCGTCCGATGAGCATGGAACTGCTGCTCGCCGGTTGCACTACCACCGTCACGCACCGTTTCACCAAAGATCTGCGTCATCACGTTGAGCACGCCGATCTGCTGGTGGTGGCGGTCGGCAAGCCGGGCTTTATTCCGGGCGACTGGATCAAGCCGGGCGCGGTGGTGATTGATGTGGGTATCAACCGTCTCGACAGCGGCAAAGTGGTCGGCGATGTGGAGTTCGAAGCAGCTGCTGAGCGCGCCTCGTACATCACGCCGGTTCCAGGCGGCGTCGGTCCAATGACGGTCGCTACACTGATGCAAAACACGCTGACGGCGTGTGAAGAATTTCACGACATTGAGGAGGCATAATGGCCAGTTTTTCTCTCGGTAAACATGCCCACGTTGATTTGTGCGACCTGCTGAAACTCGAAGGTTGGGTGCAAAGCGGTGCGCAGGCGAAAGCCGTGATCGCGGAAGGCGAAGTGCGCGTCGATGGCGCAGTTGAAACGCGTAAGCGCTGCAAGATTGTTGAAGGCCAGAAGGTTGAGTTTGCAGGTTTTAAGATTACGGTTGTGGCGTAGTTAGGTGGCGGTCGCCATTAATGGCGCCGTCACGTTAAGTGCAGTCATTGGCACGGTCGCCATGAATGGCGACCCTACTTTCCCCTTCGATTTGCTCCAGCTCGATGTGATTCACCGCCGTATGCTGCGCAATCAGCGTCGCCAGTTTCGGTGAATGGCTGGTGATCCACAGTTGGCTGAACTGGCTGGCTTCGGCAATCAGGCGCGCGAGTGCCGGCAACAAGTCTTCATGCAAACTGTTCTCCGGTTCATTCAACGCCATAAACGCCGGCGGACGCGGGCTGAGCAGCGCCACCACCAAACACAAAAAGCGCAGCGTGCCATCCGAGAACTCGGCGCTCTCCAGCGGACGCAAAATCCCACGTCGTGACATCAGCATCTGAAAACGCCCGTTCTGCACATCAACGTGAAATTCCGTGTCAGGGAAAGCTTCGGCCATCACTTCGTGGAGCAACTCGACATGACCGCGCTCAACGATAGTGGCCCAGGCCGCCGCCAGATTACTGCCATCATGGCTCAGCACCGGCGCGCGTACGCCAATCTGCGGCGCACGAATCGGTGAACCGGGCCACACAGCAAATTCATGATAGAAACGCCACTGACGTAGCCTTTCACGCACCTGTGAAAGCTCCGGATACAGATGCGGTTCGCCCAGTTGCCCAAACAGCGACTCTTCGGGATGCAGTACCGCCGGATAGGCTACGCGCTCGCCTTGCACGTTATGCAAAAAGGCGGTCTGATTTTGCCGCTGCATGATGCAGGAGGAAGGACGCCGCCTTTGGCCGCTCATCCATAAACGCTCCTCTTTCACCAGCGGATCGAGGTTAAACATGCTGGTGGCTAACGGCTCAGGAAAACCGATATCGAGCTGATAATCCATATCGTCCATCACCACCGCCAACGCCAGACGTTTGGGATCGTGGCGACGATCGCCGCGCCGCAATCCGCCCGCCCACATCGCTTTCTGGATGCCGCCCTCTTCCGCCAGCGCCAATGCTAAGCGCCCGCTAGCCGCTTCATGCAGCAGCCGCACCGCTTTATACAGGTTGGATTTGCCGCAGCCGTTCGGGCCGCTCACCACGTTGAGCTGCTGCAGCGGTAGCGTCAGATCGCGCACCGAGCGGAAGCCGTGAATATGAATCTGTTCAATCGCCATCAATAAAAAAGGGCGATTTCTCGCCCTCTCCGGTTATTTGCGTCGCCAGCTGGAACCTTGCGGCCCATCCTCAACGATAACGCCCAATTCATTGAGCTTATCGCGCGCCACATCCGCCTGCGCCCAATCTTTGGCTGCACGCGCGTCGGAACGGGCTTTCACCCAATGCTCGATTTCCGCCACTTCATCGTCATTCACCTGCGCACCGCTTTGCAGGAACTGCTCGGGATCCTGCTGCAAAATGCCCAGCACGTTAGCGATCTGGCGCAGTTTCGCTGCCAGCGCATCAGCGGACGCTTTGTCTTCGGTTTTCAGGCGATTGACTTCACGCGCCATATCGAACAACACCGAATAGGCTTCCGGCGTGTTGAAGTCGTCATCCATCGCAAGACGGAAACGCGCTTCAAACTCTTCGCCACCCGCCGCCGTGGCGCTGGCATCGGTATGACGCAGCGCGGTGTACAAGCGCTCGAGCGCCGCACGCGCCTGGTTGAGGTTATCTTCGCCGTAGTTGAGCTGGCTGCGATAGTGGCCCGACATCAGGAAGTAACGCACGGTTTCAGCATCATAGTGCTGCAACACATCGCGCACGGTGAAGAAGTTATCCAGCGATTTCGACATCTTCTCGCGATCAACCATCACCATGCCGGAGTGCATCCAGTAATTCACATACGGGCCATCGTGCGCACAGGTGGATTGTGCCACTTCGTTTTCGTGGTGCGGGAACATCAGATCCGAACCGCCGCCGTGAATGTCGAAATGGGTGCCGAGCTGTTTGCAGTTCATCGCCGAACATTCGATGTGCCAGCCTGGACGGCCGTTGCCCCACGGCGAGTTCCACGCCGGTTCGTCGGCTTTAGACATCTTCCACAGCACGAAGTCCATCGGATTGCGCTTCACATCCGCCACTTCGACGCGCGCACCGGCCTGCAGCTGCTCCAGATCCTGACGCGACAGCACGCCGTAATCTTTGTCGCTCAGCACGTCGAACATCACGTCGCCGTTGTCCGCCACGTACGCGTGCTTACGCTCAATCAGCGTGCCGACCAGCTCGATGATTTCGTCGATATGGCGGGTGGCGCGCGGTTCCAGGTCCGGCGGCAGAATGCCGAGCGCAGCGAAATCTTTGTGCATCTCGGCGATCATGCGGTTGGTCAGCGTTTCAATGCTTTCAACGTTTTGATTGGCACGTTTGATGATTTTGTCATCGATATCGGTGATGTTACGCACATACTTCAGCTGATAGCCCACGTAACGCAGATAACGCGCCACCACGTCGAATGCCACAAACGTACGCCCATGGCCGATATGACAGAGGTCGTAAACCGTGATACCACACACGTACATACCGATTTGACCGGCATGGATGGGTTTGAATTCCTCTTTCTGTCGACTCAGGGTGTTATAAATCTTTAGCATTGAACGGTTCCGTTT
>NZ_DAMBSA010000165.1:0-5291 GCF_032054795.1 Pantoea sp. CTOTU49201 | reverse complement strand
AGCCGGTTATTGTGCCGTATTTTTCTGACTTGTGCATCGCTCGGTTGCCAACTGCCGTCCGGTTACTGACGCGTTATTGGAAATTGTGATATAAGAAGCGTCTACAAAAATGCCTCGCCGCCTAGCAGGCGCGGCAGCGACACTGACGACAACCTTGACAGGAAGAAAATAATGGTCACTTTCCAGACGAACCATGGCGATATCGTAATTAAAACTTTCGATGACAAAGCGCCGGCTACCGTGAAGAACTTCCTGGAATACTGCGCGGAAGGTTTTTACGATAACACTATCTTCCATCGCGTAATCAACGGTTTCATGATTCAGGGCGGCGGTTTTGAGCCTGGCATGAAGCAGAAAGATACCAAAGCAGACATCCGCAACGAAGCGAACAACGGCCTGAAAAACACCAAAGGCACGCTGGCGATGGCGCGTACTCAGGCTCCACACTCTGCCACTGCCCAGTTCTTCATCAACGTGGCAGACAACGACTTCCTGAACTTCCGTGACGAAAGCCTGCAAGGCTGGGGTTACTGCGTGTTCGCTGAAGTGGTTGAAGGCATGGACGTGGTTGAGAAAATCAAAGCGGTTAAAACCGGCCGCAGCGGCATGCATCAGGACGTTCCGGTTGAAGACGTTGTCATCCAGAAAGTGACTGTTAGCGAGTAATGTCGCGCACGCTGTTTATCGCAGATCTGCATCTGTGTAATGAAGAACCGGCAATTACTGCCGGTTTTCTGCATTTTTTGCAGGGTGAAGCGCGTTCCTGCGATGCACTTTACATCCTCGGCGATCTGTTTGAAGCCTGGATCGGCGACGACGATCCTAATCCGCTGCATCAGCAAATCGCTGCGGCGCTCAAGGCGCTGCCGGTGCCGAAATACTTCATCCACGGTAATCGCGACTTCCTGCTCGGCCAGCGTTTTGCGCGGGCGAGCGGCATGACGCTGCTGCCGGAAGAAAAGGTACTCGATCTCTACGGACATCGGGTGTTGATCATGCACGGCGATACCTTGTGCACCGACGATGAAGGCTATCAGCGTTTTCGCGCTAAAGTGCATCAGCGCTGGTTGCAGCGCCTGTTCCTCGCGTTGCCGCTGCGTCTGCGCATGCGCATTGCCGCGCGTATGCGTAATGGCAGCAAGCAGGCGAATCAGCACAAGTCGGTCAGCATCATGGACGTTAATCAGTCCGCAGTGGAAGCCGCGATGACGCGCCAGCAGGTGCCGATTTTGATTCACGGCCACACGCATCGTCCCGCCATTCATCCCTTCACGCTGCACGGCGAAAGCGCCCAGCGCGCGGTGCTCGGTGCCTGGCATGAGAACGGATCGATGATTCAGCTTGATGCCAGCGGCGTCAGCCTGATCGAATTCCCCTTCTGAAATTCGGGCATCAATGCCCGTTTTCCGCCTACGCAACCGTTTTCCTTGCTGCCATCTCATGCTATTCTCTGTGCCCTTCTTCGCCTGCCCGCCCGGCCAGGTTCGTTTGCATATTCACAGGAGTTGACCGCATGTCATCCAACGCCGCCCCGGCCCGTATCGCCATTGTCATGGGTTCCAAAAGTGACTGGGCTACCATGCAGTTCGCCGAGGAAATTCTTAACAGCCTGGATGTTCCCTTCCACGTTGAAGTGGTCTCAGCTCACCGTACGCCCGACAAACTGTTCAGCTTCGCGGAAACCGCAGCCGATAATGGTTTTCAGGTGATCATCGCCGGTGCCGGCGGTGCTGCCCATTTGCCGGGCATGCTGGCCGCGAAAACGCTGGTGCCGGTGCTGGGCGTGCCAGTGCAAAGCGCGGCGCTGAGCGGCGTCGATAGCCTGTACTCCATCGTGCAGATGCCGCGCGGCATTCCGGTCGGTACGCTGGCGATTGGTAAAGCCGGTGCCGCTAACGCTGCCCTGCTGGCGGCGCAGATTTTGGCGATCCACGACAGCGCGCTGTCAACGCGCATCGCCAACTGGCGTCAAACGCAGACTGATGAAGTGCTGAACAACCCGGATCCGCGGGAGGACGCATGAAGCCGGTTTGCGTATTAGGAAATGGTCAGTTAGGCCGCATGCTGCGCCAGGCGGGTGAACCGCTGGGCATCGCGGTCTATCCGGTGGGTCTGGATGCAGAACCTTCTGCGCTGCCCATCGCTGAAAGCGTGATTACCGCCGAGATTGAGCGCTGGCCGGAAACTGCGTTAACCCGCGAACTGGCGAGCCATCCGGCATTTGTGAATCGCGATATTTTCCCGCGTCTCGCCGATCGCCTGACGCAAAAACAGCTGCTGGATCAGCTGAACCTCGCCACCGCGCCGTGGCAGCTGCTGGCCGATAAAGCCGAGTGGCCAACCGTGTTTAATACACTTGGTGAACTGGCGATTGTGAAGCGTCGAACCGGCGGCTATGACGGCCGTGGTCAGTGGCGTTTGCGCGCTAATGAAACCGATACGCTGCCGGATGAGTGCTACGGCGAATGCATCGTTGAGCAAGGCATTAATTTCAGCGGCGAAGTGTCGCTGGTCGGCGCGCGTGGGCACGATGGCAGCACGGTGTTTTATCCGCTGACGCATAACCTGCATCAGGACGGCATTCTGCGCACCAGCGTGGCGTTTCCGCAGGCCGATGCCGCACAGCAACAGCAGGCAGAAGCGATGCTCAGCGCCATCATGCATGAGCTGAAGTATGTTGGCGTGATGGCGATGGAGTGTTTCATTACGCCAGAAGGTCTGCTGATCAACGAGCTGGCACCGCGCGTGCACAACAGCGGTCACTGGACGCAGAATGGCGCGTCAATCAGCCAGTTCGAGCTGCATCTGCGTGCGGTGTTAGGTTTGGCGCTGCCAAAACCGGTGGTGTTTGCGCCGTCGGTGATGGTGAATCTGATTGGTACCGATGTGAATCTGGCGTGGCTGCAACAGCCGCTGGTGCATCTGCATTGGTACGACAAAGAGGTGCGTGAAGGCCGCAAGGTTGGGCACCTTAATCTGACCGATAGCGATCATGGGCGTCTGGCGTCAGCGCTGAATGCGCTGGTGCCGTTGTTGCCGCAAGCGTATGCGAGCGGAATTGCGTGGGCGGTTGAGAAGCTTTGATTAGCCAGGTCGCCATGAATGGCGACCCTACAGGTGTTTCGGGTGCGTATTAATGCGCACTTGGTTACCCCACCATCTTCATCGCCACATGGCTCCAGCGATTCAGATGCGTAATATGGAAACCATGCGCGCTAAACAATGCATTCAGCGACGCCTCCGAATGAATCGTGATATGCCCATTGCGTGGCGCAATATACCAATCATTCATTCCCAAATGGCTCACTTCATCCGTGGTGCCGGTACTGAAGAAAAACACCCCGCCTTTCTTCAAAAAACCTGACACTTCTGCCAGCGTTTTGTGCGGATCGGGCGTGTGCTCAAACACCTCAAAACTAGTCATAAACTCATACGAATTCAGTTCTGGATAATCGCCAGGCACAAACGGATCCCACGCCACCATATCAACGCCCACTTCCTGCATTAAGCGCGCCAGCGTGCCGGTACCTCCGCCGTAATCGAGCATCTTTTTACCGCTATATTTTTTGAATAACGCCAAAATCAAATCACGGTTTTTGCTTGGTCGCTCGATCTCATAATTGGGATCAAACTCAGCATATCCTTCGTTATACACATGCTGCGCATAATCCGCTGGCGTCCAGTCATCAAACGCGTGGGTATAGACCAACCCGCAGCTTTGGCACTGATGGTAATAAATCGGCACGCCGGTTAGCGGAAACACGTAGCGACTGGCATTTTGCGCATAGCAGGCAGTATTGAAATCGGTCACACCATACAGCGTGGCTTCGCCCTGGCAGACTTTACAGCAGCCGATTTCAACAACGGATTTGACGATAAGTGGAGATGACATGTTGGGCCTTAAATAAGTCTGGTCTGCGTTTATGAGTCGACTCACACAGACCAGAACTTAAATTTAAGACAAATCGTTTTGCTTATCCGGCACTGAAGCTTCTGAACAGCGCCTTCTGTTTTAACAGTCGAATACCCAACCATGCACCGCACAGCGAGAGCAGCAGCGCGCCGCCGATCGGCAAGGCGATCCACAGCGTCCAGTCTGGCTGCCACGGGAAATCGAAGATCTTGCGCTGCAAGCCCCACAGCGCCGCTTCCGCGCCCAGCGCTGCCGCAATCCCCGATACCACGCCAAGCAACGCAAACTCGCACCATAACGTACCGCGCAGCAAACGCTTGCTGGCACCGAGCGTGCGGTAAACCACCAACTCCTGCCGACGCTGGCGCATGCCGACCTGAATCTGCGCCAGCAGCAGCAGCACGCCGCATACCGTCACCAGCACCACCATCACTTCCAGCGCCTGACTCACCTGCGTCAGCACCTGACCGATCTGGCGCATCATGCTGCCGATATCCAGCAGGCTCAGCGTCGGGAATGCGCGATTAAGCTGCGCCAGCAGCGCCGGATTGCTCTCCATGCGGAAGCTGGTCAGCCAGGTTTGTGGCTGTTGATCGAGCGCGCCTGGCGGGAAGATAAAGAAGAAGTTCGGCCGCAGACTTTCCCAATCCACCTTACGCAAGCTGGTAATTTTGGCGCTGAACTGCTGCGTGTCGCCGCTGAAGGTTAAGGTATCGCCGAGCTTCACGCCCAGACGATCCGCTAACTCCACTTCCATCGATACTTCACCGGCCTGCGGCGGCCAGTTACCGGAAATCAGCGGATTGTGATCCGGACGCTCCGCTTGCCAAGTCAGATTGAGTTCGCGATTTAGCGCGTTATCCAGCTTGGGATCGGCCTCTTTGCCGTTCAGCTCTGTCAGGCGCGCACGCACAATCGGGTAGAAGGTTTCCGGTTTAAGCTGATGCTCGCTCAGGAAATCGCGCACCTGCGGCACCTGCTCTTTGGTGATGTTCAGCAGGAAATAGTTCGGACTGTCCGGCGGCAGTTGCTGTTGCCAGCGATCCAGCAGATCGCCGCGCATCACCAGCAGCAGCGCCAGCAACATAAATGACAGCGAAAACGCCGCCAGTTGGCTGAGCGTCATCGCCGGTTGACGCAGCAGACGGTTAATCGCCAGCCGCAGCGCCAGATTGCGCACCACCAGCCGACGCAGCAGCAGCAAGGTGCCCCAGCCGAGTAACGCCAGCAGTAGCGCCAGCATCACCACGCCCGCCAGCAGCGCCCATAGCATTTTGCTGCCACCCATCAGCAGCGCCAGCAAGCCAATCACCACCAGCGCCATCGCGGGCAGATAGATGCGCAGCGGCCAAACGTTCGCCACCGCATCCCGACGCAG
>NZ_DAMBSA010000164.1:0-9425 GCF_032054795.1 Pantoea sp. CTOTU49201 | reverse complement strand
TTGCCGACCAGCGTCAGCGTGTAGGTGGAGATCGCCAGCGGATGCGTGGCGGGCAGCAGGGCGCAGAACGGCAGCACCAGCAGCAGCGCGGTGAGCACCACGCCAATGCTGATGGTCAGTCGCGGCGCTTTGCGCGCGATGGTTAACGTCATTGGCTGGCTCATCAGTCAATCACCCTCCCTTTGAAGGCAAACAGGCCCTGCGGACGTTTCTGGATAAACAGCACGATCAGCACGAGGATGAGGATTTTGCCGAGTACTGCGCCAATCTGCGGCTCCAGCACTTTGTTAAGAATGCCGAGGCCAAAGGCGGCGACCACGGTGCCCGCCAGTTGGCCAACGCCGCCCAGCACCACCACGAGGAAGGAGTCGATGATGTAGCCCTGACCGAGCTCCGGCCCGACGTTGCCGAGCTGCGACAACGCCACGCCGCCGAGTCCGGCGATGCCAGAACCGAGGCCAAACGCCAGCATATCGATGCGTCCGGTCGGCACGCCGCAGCAGTCGGCCATCGCGCGGTTTTGCGTTACGGCTCGCACGCTCAGGCCGAGGCGGGTTTTATTCAGCAGCAGCCAGGTGAGGCCCAGCACGGCAAACACAAACAGGATCACCGCGATACGGTTGTAAGGCAGCACCAGATTGGGCAGCAGCTGCAGCCCGCCGGAGAGCCAGCCTGGGTTAGCCACTTCCAGGTTCTGCGCGCCAAACAGCATGCGCACCAGCTGAATCAGCATCAGGCTGATGCCCCATGTCGCGAGCAGCGTTTCCAGCGGACGCCCGTAAAGATGGCGGATGATGGTGCGCTCCAGCAGCATGCCCATGCAGGCGGTGACCAGAAACGCCACCGGCAGCGCCAGCAGCGGATACCACGCCAGCCACTGCGGTGCGAACTGCTGGAACAGGCTTTGCACAAACCAGGTCGCATAGGCGCCCAGCATCAGCATTTCGCCGTGCGCCATGTTGATCACGCCGAGCAAACCGTAAGTAATGGCGAGGCCCAGCGCCGCTAATAACAAGATCGAACCCAGCGACAGGCCGGTAAACGCCTGGCCAAGCAGATCGCCCCACATCAGGCGCTGTTTAATCTGCTTCAGGCTGGCTGCGGCGGCGTCACGCACATTGGCATCGGGTTCATTGCTGGCTTGGGTTAAGCGCGTGAGGCTGGCCTGCATGTTGGGATCGCTGGATTCGCCGAGCAGTTTGACGGCTTTGAGGCGCAGCGCGGCATCCGGGCTGGCGAGTTGCAGATTGGCCGCTGCCATGAGCAGTACGTCGTGCACTTTCGCGTCTTTTTCCAGCGCGAGACGCTGCTCAATCAGCGGCAGCATGTCAGCGACGCCATCGTTTTGTAGTTGTTGTGCGGCACGTAAACGGATCGCGGCATCGTCGCTCACCAGCTGGTGGGCGGCGAGGGCGCTGGCGATCAGCACGCGCAGGCGGTTATTCATAAACAGCTTTTTGGTGTCGCCGCTGGGTTGTTGCACGCTGTCGAGCGGCTGCAGCGTCTCGCCCTGTTTGCTGAACGGCTGCTGCTTTTGGTCGATGACCACGGTTTCATTGCGCAGCGCCTGCAGCAGTGGCAAGCGGCTGGCCTGCGGTGCGGCGGCCCACTGCTGGAGCAGCGTGGCTTGTTGCGTGCGGCTGGCAGCCGCGAAGTCTGCGCCATCGCCCGCCTGGGCGAGCCAGGGCAGCAGTAACAGCAGACAGCAGAGATAACGGCGGATTGTCATGGTTCTGGCCCTGATGGTTTGTTAGGTGCGGTTTGATACCCTCACCCCGGCCCTCTCCCACGGGGAGAGGGAGACGCTGCCAAATGCAAGCTCGATCCATTCCCTCTCCCGCTTGCGGGAGAGGGTTAGGGTGAGGGCTTACTGCGTTGATTTCACCGGATGGTCAGGCTTCTTATCATTACCCGCGATGTACGGGCTCCACGGCTGGGCGCGTACCGGTTGCTCGGTCTGCCACACCACGTTGAACTGACCGTTCTCTTCCACTTCGCCAATCATCACTGGCTTGTGCAGGTGATGGTTGGTTTTATCCATGGTCAGGGTGAAACCGTCTGGCGCTTTGAAGGTTTGTCCCGCCATCGCCGCGCGCACTTTATCCACATCGGTGGTGCCCGCTTTCTCTACCGCCTGCGCCCACATGTGCAGGCCAACGTAGGTCGCTTCCATCGGGTCATTGGTCACCACGGTGTTGGCGTTCGGCAGGTTGTGCGCCTTGGCGTATGCGCGGTAATCCGCAACAAATTTGGCGTTGGTTGGGTTATCCACCGACTCGAAGTAGTTCCACGCCGCTAACTGACCGACCAGCGGTTTGGTATCGATACCGCGCAGTTCTTCCTCGCCGACCGAGAAGGCGATCACCGGAATATCCGTGGCTTTAATGCCCTGGTTGGCCAGCTCTTTGTAGAACGGCACGTTGGAGTCGCCGTTGATGGTGGAGATCACCGCGGTTTTGCCACCGGCAGAGAACTTCTTGATGTTGGAGACGATGGTCTGATAATCGCTGTAACCAAACGGCGTATAGACTTCTTCGATGTCTTTATCCTGTACGCCTTTGGTGTGCAGGAAGGCGCGCAGAATTTTGTTGGTAGTGCGCGGATAGACGTAGTCGGTGCCCAGCAGGAAGAAGCGTTTCGCACTGCCGCCATCTTCACTCATCAGGTATTCCACCGCCGGAATCGCCTGCTGGTTAGGTGCCGCGCCGGTGTAGAACACGTTCGGCGACATCTCTTCACCTTCATACTGCACCGGATAGAACAGCAGACCGTTCAGCTCCTCAAACACCGGTAGCACTGATTTGCGCGATACCGAGGTCCAGCAACCAAATACTGCCGCCACTTTATCCTGGGTCAGCAGCTGACGCGCTTTCTCGGCGAACAGCGGCCAGTTGGAGGCCGGATCGACCACCACCGGTTCCAGCTTTTTGCCCAGCACGCCGCCTTTGGCATTGATCTCATCGATAGTCATCAGCGCCACATCCTTCAGCGGCGTTTCGGAGATCGCCATGGTGCCGGAGAGCGAGGACATAATGCCCACCTTGATGGTGTCAGCAGCCTGCGCCGCAAAGGCAAAACCCATGCTGGCAACAGAGGCAGAGAGCGCGAAAGCCTTGAGCAACGAACGTCTTTTCATCAGTAAACCCCTCACTATGTTTATATTGTTATTCAATGGGTTGAAGTCGAGCCTGCTGTAACATATGCAATGTGATCTTTCTGACCTCTGCCTTACTGACGGCGATGTGGTCGGTTAAAATGCGCTGCGCCTCCTCGGTTTGTTGCTGGAAAATCGCCCGTAAAATCTGAGCGTGCTCGCGGTATGTCGCCTCCATTCGGTCGTCACGGGTAAAATCGAGACGGCGAATGATGCGGATTTTTTCGGTCAGTTCGGCGTGGATGCGCGCCATCTCCTGATTGCCAGCGGCGGCCACCAGCGCCATGTGAAAGGCTTCATCCTGCGCCGAAACCGCTTTGCCATCGGCCAGCGGCGGCGCATCGATCCAGAAGCTTTTCAGCGCGGTCAGCATGTCGCTGCACTGCGGTGCGGGCAGCGCGCACAGGCGGCGCACCGCTTCGCACTCCAGCACGGTGCGAAAGTCGTAAAGCTCTTCGAAATATTCGAAGTCGAACGGCTTCACCTGCCAGCCGCTGCGGAACCACACTTCGACATAGCCCTCGCGCTCCAGCCAGAACAGCGCCTGACGCACCGGCGTGCGACTGACTTCCAGCCGATCGGCGATTTCGTTTTCGCTGAAGCGGTCGCCCGGCATCAGTCGAAACTCAAAAATGTCCTGCTTCAGCGCCTGGTAAACCTTCTCGGCCAGCGCTTCCGGACGACCTTTGCTACGAGGGCTCGTGTTCATGCAAACTCCTTATTCCAGCCACAGCAGGGCATCGCCCGGACTCACCGGACGTCCTGCCTGGCAGGCAATGCGTTTCACCGTGCCCGCCTGCGGCGCGACAATCGCCAGCTCCATTTTCATCGCTTCCACGATAATCAGCGTTTGACCGGCTTCCACCGCGTCGCCCGGCTGCACTAAGACTTTCCAGATGTTGCCGTTCATATCGGCGCACACCGCCAGCGCATCGTCGTCGGCCTCAACCACCTCGAGATTTTCCTCGCTGGTGAGCGGCGCGTTCTGCTCTTCCTGCGCCCACAGCGTCACTTCCTGTTCGAAGGCGGCAGACTGACGCTGGCGGAAATCGCTGATCGACGCCGCGTTTTCAGCAAGGAATTGATGATGCGCAGCGAAATCGAACACCGTTTCTTCGATGCGCACTGTGGCGCGGCCTTCGCGGAAGTCATCGCGCAGCTGCGTCAGTTCATCTTCGGTGACCGGATAGAAACGCACCTGATCGAAGAAGTGCAGCAGCCACGGCTCGTCGGCCGCGAACTGCTCGTTTTTGAGGAACTTGTTCCAGATTGGCAGCGTGCGGCCCACCAGTTGATAGCCGCCGGGTGAATCCATGCCGTAGATGCACATGTACATGCCACCAATGCCGACCGTGCCTTCGGCGGTAAAGGTGCGCGCCGGGCTGTATTTGGAGCTCAGCAGCCGATGGCGCGGATCGATCGGCACCGCACACGGCGCGCCGAGATAGACATCACCAAGACCGAGAATCAGATAGCTGGCATCGAAAATGGTGTCGCGCACCGCTTCACGGCTCGCTAAACCATTAATACGCTGGATAAAGTCGACATTATTTGGCAGCCACGGCGCGCTGGCACGCACGGTTTCTTGATAGCGTTCAACCGCGCCGAGCGTGGCGCTGTCTTCGAAGGCCATCGGCATCCAGACAATGCGTGATGGCACTTTCAGTTGGCTGACGTCGCCAAGTCCGGCTTCAATTTCCAGCAGAAGATTCATTAATTGTTTCTGGCTGAGGATCAGGCTGTCGTAGCGCACCTGCAAAGAGCGCACGCCCGGCGACAGCTCTTCCACGCCCGGCACCGCGCGTTCACGCAATGCATTCATCAACAGATGCACGCGCAGACGCAGCGCCAGATCCAGCACGTTGTCGCCGTATTCGATCAGCACATATTTGTCACCGGCCTGGCGATAAACCGCCGCTGGCGTGGTTGCCGTGGCGGGAAGCGCCGCCAGCAAGGTGGCGGAACCGATATCGCTGGCCGCTAAAGAGGGCACTTCAAAGGCTGGCGCGTGGCTGCTGCGCAGGGTGGCCACGCTGTGCGCCTGGGCTTTTTCCAGCGCCACCGCTTCGTCGGCGCTGATCGGATGGAAGCGGATTTTATCGCCCGGTTTCACCTGACCGACTTTCCACAGTTCGGCTTTGGCGATGGTCACCGGGCAGACGAAGCCGCCGAGGCTTGGGCCGTCGTGCGTCAGGATCACCGGGAAGTCGCCGGTGAAGTTCACCGCGCCGATGGCGTATTCGCAGTCATGCACGTTGGAGGGATGCAGACCGGCTTCGCCGCCGTTGGCGCGCGTCCACGTTGGTTTCGGGCCCACCAAACGCACGCCGAGGCGGTTGGAGTTGTAGTGCACCTGCCAGTCGCTGGCAAAGAACTCATCAATAGCGGCTTGAGTGAAGAAGTCCGGTGCGCCGTGCGGTCCATACAGCACGCCGATGCGCCATTCGGTGCCGTAATGCGGCACCAGCGCATGATCGAGCGGCTGCGGTGCACTGACCGGCGCGGGCGTGGTGCAGGCGGCGAGCTGCGGCTGGGAGATCGGCAGCATGTCGGCGACGCGCAAGGTGCGTCCGGCGTGGCCGCCAAACTGACCGAGCGAGAAGGTTGAGCGGCTGCCGAGATATTCCGGCACGTCGAACCCGTTGCGCACCGCTAAGTAGGTGCGACAGCCGCTCTGCGCGCGGCCCAGCGTCAGCGTTTGTCCTGCTTTGACGCTGACGGGCTGCCAGTAAGCAATGCTCTCGCCATCGACGTCGGCTGGGCAATCGGCGCCTGTTAAGGCAATCACCGCATCGCTGTGGAAGCGCAATGTCGGACCTTGCAAGGTGAATTCCAGACCGGCGGCGCTGTCGTGGTTGCCGACAATACGGTTGGCGAGGCGGAAGGCGAAATCGTCCATTGGTCCGGACGGCGGCACGCCGATATCCCAGTAGCCGAGGCGGCCAGGAAAATCCTGAATGCTGCTGAAGGTGCCGGGTTGCAGCACTTCAATCACGCTGGCGGCTGGCGTGAAGCTATCAAGGAAGCGCGTCCACACTTTGCCGCTGCGGAAGGCGTCGGTGGCGACGATCTGGCGCAGATAATCAAGGTTGGTGGCGATGCCATGCAGTTGGGTAGCGGCCAGCGCCTGCTGCATCTTTTCCAGTGCCGCTTCGCGCGTGTCGGCATGCACGATCAGCTTGGCGACCATCGGATCGTAAAACGCCGAGACTTCGGTGCCGGTATCGATCCAGCCATCGACGCGCACATCGTCCGGGAAACAGACGCCGGTCAACACGCCCGGACTTGGCTGGAAGTTTTTCAGCGGATCTTCGGCGTAGATACGTACTTCAATTGATGCGCCTTGTGGAGCCTGTTGCAGACGCGTCCAGTCGATGGCATCGCCCGCTGCCACTTTCAGCATGCACTCAACCAGGTCGAGGCCGGTGACGCACTCGGTGACTGGATGCTCAACCTGCAGGCGGGTGTTCACTTCGAGGAAGTAGAAAGCATCCTGCTCAGCGTCGTAGATGTATTCCACCGTACCGGCGCTGCGATAATTCACCAGTTCGCCGAGGCGTACGGCGGAAGAGAGCAGCGCTTCACGCGTTGCCTGTGGCAGATTCGGTGCCGGCGTCTCTTCCACCACTTTCTGGTTGCGGCGCTGCAGCGAGCAGTCACGCTCACCAAGCGCGATGACTTTGCCGCTGCCGTCGCCAAAAATTTGCACTTCGACGTGGCGCGCGCGGTCGATGCAGCGTTCTAAAAACACACCCGCATCACTGAAGAACTGCTCGCCCAGACGGCGCACGCTCTCCCACGCATTGCCCAGTGCATCGGCGTCGGCGCAGCGCGTCAGGCCAATGCCGCCGCCGCCCGCGGTGCTTTTCAGCATCACCGGATAGCCGATGGTATCGGCGGCGCTTAAGGCTTCTTCCAGTGAACTCAGCAGCGGCGTGCCTGGCGTCATCGGCACGCCCGCGCTGGCGGCTAACTCACGCGCGCGGTGTTTCAGGCCAAATTCGCCAATCTGCTGCGCGGTTGGGCCGACAAAGGCGATGCCGGCTTTTTCACAGGCGTCGGCAAACGGCAGGCTTTCTGACAGGAAACCGTAGCCTGGCCAGATGGCTTCTGCGCCGGTTTCCTGTGCGGCGGCGAGGATTTTATCGATACGTAAATAGCTGTCGCTGGCTTTGTCGCCGCCGAGGGCGATGGCGACGTCAGCTTCTTTGACGTGGCGCGCGTTGCGATCGGCATCGGAATAGACGGCAACGCTTTTCACGCCGAGGCGTTTTAAAGTGCGGATGGCGCGGCAGGCGATTTCGCCACGGTTAGCAATCAGAACGGTGCTGAACATGCTTATTTACTCCCCTGAGAGGCCAGCCAGTTGCGCCAGCCGCCAAATTCGGTAATTTCCAGCGCCTGCGACAGCACGGCCGGTTCACAGATAAAGCCTTTGACGATGCGTCCGTCGGCCAGCGTCAGCGAGCCAATGCCGAGCGGCGCCGGGATTTCCGCCACGAACTCGCCAAAGCGCGCGAGCGGGATATCCCACAGTTCCACGGTGATCGCCGCACCGCTTTCGCCACGCAGCAGGCCCGGCTTCTTAATCGGGCCATCGAGCAGGGCGAACAGGCGGTAATTGCTGGCGGTTTGTGTCTCTTCGACTAAAACCGCCTGGCGTGTAGTGAGCTGGAAGTTGAGCGGCATGCCGGTGAGGTGCGCGCCCACCACCGCCACGCGCACGTGATCAGCGGAAACCGGCAATGCGCCTTGCTGAGCAGGCTGCGCTTTGCCGGTGGCGCCGAGCGGCAGCGCCATCTGCTGCTGCCAGCGCAGACCAAAACCGGCCAGCGCACGATCCTGCCAGGCAGGCGCAATCAGCGTGATGCCGGCAGGCAAACCATCGGCCCGGAAGGGCGCAGGCAGCGCCAGCGCGCTGAGATCGGCTAGGTTGGTAAAGTTGGTGTAGGTGCCGAACTGCGAGTTGTAATGCACCGGCTCCTGCTGCATTTCGGCCAGCGTATGGATGGTTGGCGAGGTAGGCACCACCAGCGCATCGAACTGCGCCAGCGTTTGCTGAATCTGGCGCGTCAGTTCGGCGCGCAGGTATTCCGCCTGATAGGCTTCGACCGCAGTGTATTTCAGGCCGCTGCTGACGATGCCGAACACCACAGGATCCATCTCTTCCGGACGATTGATCATTTCGCCCACCGCCACGGTGCGTTCGGCAACCCACGGACCGTAATAGAGCTGCTCAGCTAATTGATGGAACAGTGAAAAGTCGATCGGATGCAGCGTTGCGCCGCCAGCCTGCAATTGCTCCAGCGCCGCCAGCCAAGCGGCTTCGGCCTGTTTGTCGCCGAAGAACTCGGGCGTGGCGGGAATGGCGAAATCCGGCTGCGCTTTAAAGCTGGCTGGCGCGGTGTGCGGATTGCTGCGCGAATAGGCATCGCCCGCGTCATAGCCGCCCGCTGCGGTTGCCACCGCAAAGGCATCTTCGACCGTTAGCGCAAACACGGAAATGGTGTCATTGAGGCGGCAAGCCGGCACCACCCCGCTGGCAGAGAACCAACCTTTGGTTGGTTTGAGGCCGACGATGTTGTTGAAACCGGCGGGCACGCGGCCCGAACCGGCGGTGTCGGTGCCGAGCGAGAAGCCCACCAGACCGCGCGCCAGTACCGATGCTGAACCTGAGCTGGAGCCGCCGCTGACGTAATCAGGATTGAAGGTGTTGCTCACCGCACCAAACGGCGAACGCGTGCCGACTAAGCCGGTGGCGTATTGGTCGAGGTTGGTTTTACCAATCACCACCGCGCCCGCTGCTTTGAGCTGCGCGACGACAAAGGCATCGGCTTCGGCGGTGTAGGTGAAAGCCGGGCAGGCTGCGCTGGTCGGCCAGCCGGCGACATCGATATTGTCTTTTACTGCAAACGGCACGCCAAACAGCGGCAGCGCCGCCGGGTTGCGCTGATAGCTCGCCAGCAGCGGTTCAATTTGTGCCTGCAGCTGCGCGGGCGTGGCGAGATAGAGCCAGGCGTTATCCTGCGCGTCGATTGCGTCGAGATGGGCCGCCAGCAAAGCGGTAATCTGTTGTGGATCCTGTTGGTAACTGCGTTGCCAATCCTGGAGCGTAAAGCCAAAGGTCGATGCCATGAGTGAATTCCAACTGGTATACAAGATGGAATTCAACAGAGCAAAGCGCGTGCCATTTTTGTAAGTCGATGAAACCGCCTAGTTAATTGATGTGTAATAAGTTTTTCTGATGATAAATTGCACAATGGCGGCGCAA
>NZ_DAMBSA010000163.1:7617-9436 GCF_032054795.1 Pantoea sp. CTOTU49201 | reverse complement strand
CGTGGTGTGGTTCGATTTACACGAAGATGAAACCACGCTGAAAACCAAAATCGCCCAGCATCCGCACTCCAAATTCATTGTCTGCGATGGCGATATCGACCACATCGTCGGCTATGTCGATTCCAAAGAGCTGCTGCTGCGCGTACTCGGCAACCAAAGCCTGACGCTGAACAGCGGTGTGAATATTCGTTCTGCGCTGATTGTGCCGGATACGCTGACGCTCTCCGAAGCGCTGGAAAGCTTCAAAACCGCCGGTGAAGACTTCGCGGTGATCATGAACGAATACGCGCTGGTGGTCGGCATCATTACCCTGAATGACGTGATGACTACGCTGATGGGCGATTTGGTGGGCCAAGGCCAGGAAGAGCAGATTGTCGCGCGTGATGAGAACTCATGGCTGGTGGAAGGCGGTACGCCAATTGATGACGTGATGCGTGTGCTGGATATCGATGATTTCCCGCAGTCTGGCAATTACGAAACCATCGGCGGCTTCATGATGTACATGCTGCGTAAGATTCCGAAGCGTACCGACTTTGTGAAGTTTTCCGGCTACAAGTTTGAAGTGGTGGATATTGATAGCTACCGCATCGACCAGTTGCTGGTTACGCGTATTGATGAGCGCCCGCCAGTGCTGAATGTGACCAAGAATGCGCTGGATGAAGCAGAATCATCGTAGGGTCGCCATTCATGGCGACCAAGCCAACAACCGCACAAAAAACTGAGGGCGCCATCGGCGCCCTTTCTTATGCTTACTTAGTTGTACTCGGCTTGCAGCCGCAGCACCTGGCGATTGATTTCTGACATCACGCTAAGATGCTGTTTATCTTTGACACGCGGCAACATGACTTTGCCCTTATCAAACTCGAACGCGCCCACATCCTTGATGTACAACCTTCCTCTAAATAGCGTTTTTACATATTTCGCAATTTGCAGCGGATTATAGCGCTGGAAGATCTTCATGCTGTTTAACTCCTGAAAATGTTTAATACGCTCCGTCGTGACCAAATTTGGTACGAACCCATGAAGCGCAAATGAGGCATAACTATAGAGCATCCTTTCTTACCAATGTTCCGAAAAGGTGAATTATTTACTGAATTGACACATCATTACAGAATACTCTGTTATCAGCCTCACGAAACCCAGTATAAACCTTCACTCATTATGGAATTGTGGCATAGGTTGCAAACCTGTTAACTCATTGCGACAGACGCATCATCCATGCCTAATATTGCAGGAACATGAACAACTGGTCGGATCACCAAGGAGTTTGATAAATGCGTTTAAGACACACTGTGATAGCACTGGCGCTGCTGCTGCCTGGCCTGGCTTCGGCACATGCATTCAAACTGGGTGAACGCGTGCCCGCTGTTGGCGTTAACGACAAAGGAGAGCTGGTTTATCAACAAGATGAGGATAAGTTTAGCTATAAATCCTGGAATAGCGCGCAGCTGAGCGGAAAAGTTCGCGTCATCCTGCATATTGCCGGTCGTTCTTCGGCGAAAGAGCAGAACGCTGCGTTAATTGAAGCCATCAAAGCCGCGCATCTGCCGCACGATCGTTATCAAACCACCACCATCGTCAATACCGACGATGCGATTCCTGGTACCGGCATGTTTGTGCGCAGCAGCATTGAGAGCAATAAGCAGCAATATCCGTGGTCGCAGTTTATCGTCGATAGCAACGGCAGCGCGCGTCAGGCCTGGCAGCTGGAGAAAGGGGGATCGGCGATTGTGGTGCTGGATAACACCGCACATGTGCGTTACGTCAAAGATGGTCCGCTGACGCAGGATGAAGTGCAGCAGGCGATGAAGTTAATTCA
>NZ_DAMBSA010000163.1:0-7517 GCF_032054795.1 Pantoea sp. CTOTU49201 | reverse complement strand
GGGGCGTAATCGAGGGTTTTGCCCTGCCAATCGTGGACATGCGCGCCGGCGGCAATCGCCACCGCATGGCCTGCGCCGGTATCCCAGATGTTAGTTGGCCCGAAGCGCGGATAAAGTTGCGCGCTGCCTTCGGCCACCAGACAGAACTTCAGCGAAGAACCAATGGCGGTGGTTTGATGCTCGCCAAGCTGATGCAAATACTCCTGCAACTCGGTATCGCTATCGAAATGCGAACGGCTAACCACCACCAACGGTGGACGCGCCTCACGCGCATGGATTTGTTTCTGCTGGCCGTTCTCTTCTTTCCAGGCTTTACCTTCCGCTGCCGAATACATCACGCCCAGCACCGGCGCATACACCACGCCTAACACCGGTTTGCCGTTTTCGATTAGCGCGATATTGACCGTGAATTCGCCGTTGCGCTTGATAAACTCTTTGGTGCCATCCAGCGGATCGACCAGCCAGTATTTCTGCCAGTGCTGGCGCACATCCCAGCTCGGTGGATCCTCTTCAGACAGCACCGGCACCTCCGGCGAAAGCGCCTTCAGGCCTTGCACAATAACGCGATGCGCCGCGAGATCGGCCGCGGTGACCGGAGAATCATCCGACTTGCGGGTCACGTCAACCGGCTCTGCGCCGTTATAAACCTGCATAATGGCATCGCCCGCATCACGCGCCAGCTGACAAATTTTATCTAACATTCTTTACCTCTTTTCCGCTGATTCTGCCTGTCAGACACCAACCGCCAATCTGTTGTTATTTTAGCAGTTGTCATTCAACAGCCTGCGACTGCGCTGTCTGCTACGGCAATCTATATGAATATCAATACCATAGTTCATCAGCGGCGGCTATGGCGGGATGCTGAATGCGCTTTTACGGCGGCGTGACGGCAGATATTGGATGAAAGTCCGAGCTCCATCACAAATTGAAATGATAATTCGTCATGGTTTTACATTATTTTGAGAGGCCCATTGGACCGAACAAGGAGCAAGCGATGTTCAAAGCGAGCATGTCGTTATTGGCACTCTGTATTACTGCCGCCACGGTACAGGCTGCTACGGTGGATCTGCGCATTCTTGAAACCACCGATCTGCACAGCAATATGATGGATTTCGATTATTACAAAGATACGCCGACGGAGAAGTTTGGCCTGGTGCGCACCGCCACCTTAATTCAGCAAGCGCGCGCCGAAGCGAAGAACAGCGTGCTGGTCGATAACGGCGATATTATTCAGGGCAGTCCGCTGGGCGATTACATGGCGGCGAAAGGGCTAAAACCCGGCGAGGTGCATCCGGTGTATAAAGCGATGAACACGCTGGATTACGCGGTCGGAAACCTCGGCAATCACGAATTTAATTACGGCTTACCTTATCTGCAAAAAGCGCTGGCGGGCGCGCGCTTTCCTTACGTCAATGCCAATATTATCGACGAGAAAAGCGGAAAACCGCTGTTTACGCCCTACTTAATCAAAGAAACAACGGTAACGGACCGCGACGGTAAGCCACATATCCTGAAAATTGGTTATATCGGCTTCGTTCCACCACAGATTATGGTTTGGGATCGTAACAATCTGCAGGGAAAAGTACGGGTTGATGACATCACTGAAACAGCGAAGCGCTATGTGCCGGAAATGCGCGCAAAAGGTGCTGAAATAATCATCGCTATTCCGCACTCCGGTTTGAGCAGTGAACCCTATCACGCCATGGCAGAAAATTCGGTTTACTACTTAAGCCAGGTTCCAGGCATCAACGCCATCATGTTCGGCCACGCTCACGCGGTGTTCCCGAGCAAAGAGTTCGCGGCGATTAAAGGCGCTGATATCGCTCAAGGCACGCTCAACGGTGTTCCGTCGGTGATGCCCGGCATGTGGGGCGATCATCTTGGTGTGGTCGATCTGGTGCTGAATAACGAGGGGGGTAAATGGCAGGTCGCGCAGGGCAAAGCCGAAGCACGTCCAATTTATGACAGCGCGGCGAAAAAATCGCTGGCGGCTGAAGATGCCGATCTGGTGAAAGTGCTGGAGCAGGATCATCGCGCCACGCGCGAGTTTGTTGCCAAACCAATCGGTAAATCTGCCGACGTGATGTACAGCTACCTGTCGCTGGTACAGGACGATCCTACTGTGCAGATCGTTAACAACGCGCAGCGCGCTTACGTTGAGCACTTTATTCAGGGCGATCCTGATCTTGGCCGCTTGCCGGTGCTCTCTGCCGCCGCGCCGTTTAAAGCCGGTGGTCGTAAAAACGATCCCGCCAGCTATGTCGAAGTGGAAAAAGGTAATCTCACCTTCCGTAACGCCGCCGATCTTTATCTCTATCCCAATACGCTGGTGGTGATGAAAGTCAGCGGTGCGCAGGTGAAGGAGTGGCTGGAGTGTTCAGCGGCACAGTTTAATCAAATCGATCCGCACAGCAGCAAACCGCAATCGCTGATTAACTGGGATTTCCGCACCTATAACTTCGATGTGATCGATGGCGTGCAGTACCAAATCGATGTCACGCAACCGGCACGCTATGACGCGGAGTGTACGCTGATCAACAAAGGGGCTTCGCGCATTAAGGATCTCAGCTGGCAAGGCAAGCCTATCAATCCTGATGCCACTTTCCTGGTCGCCACCAATAACTACCGCGCTTACGGCGGCAAGTTTGCCGGCACCGGCGATAAATATGTCGCCTTCGCGTCGCCGGATGAGAACCGTTCGGTGGTTGCCGCTTATATCAGCAGCGAAACCAAAGCGCATGGCGAAGTGAAACCGCAGGCCGATCACAACTGGCGTTTAGCACCGATTAATAGCAACACGCCGCTGGATATCCGTTTTGAGACCGCGCCTGGCGCGAAAGCCACGAAGTTTATTGAGCAGCATGCCGATTACCCGATGAAAGCAGTGGGCAGCGATGAGATAGGTTTTGCGTTGTGGCAGGTGGATTTGCAGAAGAAATAATGGTTATAAGCGGGTTGCCAGATGCGTAGCTGGCACCCTGCTCTGATGCAATACCGCCAAAATAATGATGCCTTTCTGGCCCGGCTGGAAATAAACCATATGGCTGACATAGGGAAAGCTAAGTACACCTTCTGCAACATCCAACGCTCTACTTTTTCCCAATGTCGGCATTTCTGCCAGCGTGCGTAACGTCTCTTGCAAACGCCTTAAATAGATTTTCGATTGCGCATCGCCCCAGTTCTGCATGGTGAACCGGCGAATATCGACAAGATCCTGTCGCGCTTCATCCGTGAGCTGATAATTAGCCATTTAATCCAGCAGTTGGTCGAAAAAGGTTTCACCATCGGTCAGTTTTCCGTTGGCAATGTCATTTCTGGCACGAGCAATTTTTTCCTGCACAAATTGCTGTTTCATCGCCTCAATCGCCTGATACTCCTCAGCGGAGATGACCACTGCTACCGGTTTTCCGTTGCGACTAATCTGGACCGGCTCACGCTGCGCTTTCAATAGCATATCGCCAAATTGGGTTTTGGCTTCGTTGGCAGAGAGTAGATACATGCCGCACCTTTCGTGTGAATCGTTCGATTCGCACATTATATGCGCTGATTAATTTAAAACCAGCTCGATCTGTAGATATAAAAAAACCGGCATGATTTCGTGCCGGTTTTCGAGAAGTTCACTAGCTACTTACAGAATTTCCAGCAGCTCAACTTCGAAGATCAGGGTGCTGAATGGCGGGATAGAGGCGCCTGCACCGCGCTCGCCGTAAGCGAGGTTGTGTGGAATCGCCAGTTCCCACTTGGAACCGACTGGCATCAGAGTCAACGCTTCGATCCAACCGGCGATTACGCCGCTAACCGGGAATTCTGCTGGCTCGCCACGTGCCACTGAGCTGTCGAATACGGTGCCATCGATCAGTTTGCCGGTGTAATGCACGCGCACACGATCCTGACGTGAAGGGATTGGACCCTCGCCCTGGGTGATGACGCTGAACTGCAGACCGGTTTCGGTGCTGCTTACGCCTTCGCGCTGTGCGTTCTGCTCAAGGAAAGTCTGACCTTCTGCCGCCATCGCTTCTACACGCTCACGACGCACGCCTTCAGCGCGCTCGTGCACTTCACGCAGTGCGCGATGTACCACATCAACCGGGACGGCCGGTGAGTTCCCTTCCAGCGCGTCGCGCAGGCCGGCGAGCAGTGCTTCTGGCTGCAGACCCTGCAGTCCAGACTCTTGCAGCTGCTGGCCTACCTGTAAACCGATACCGTAACTTGCTTGTGATTCGACGCTGTCGAATGAAGGGGTCGTCATCTTGATTCCTTAATCCCGGAGAAAAATAGAACCGGCAGCATACCAGCGCAGGCGGCTGGCGTAAAATCTCACGCGCCGCAGATGACATTTCCCGGCGAAACGGAAACAATACAGCGGTCAAATTTTTCAATGCTGCCAGGCACTTCCTGTCAGCATTGCTCATACTATAGCTGTGGCGAGGTTTTCACCTGCCACCGTCGGAACAAGAGAGAATACATGGGCCAGATCGCCCCACGACGTCGCAGGACGCGCGCACCGCGTACTTTATTACCTTGGTTGCAACGTTGGCTGCCGCGCATTCCGCGCAAAGCCGCCAGCGAGGAGGATTCACGAATGGCTTCCGATCACCCTTCCCGCGTTCCCGCCGCACTGCAGCGCGTCTGGCATTTGCTGGATGATGTGCGCTGGATGGATCCGCTGCCCGCTTTGCATCGTCGCGGCATTGTCATTGCCCTGCTGGTGCTGCTGCTGGCGTTTCTCTGGCCGAGCAGTACACCGCAGTATCCGGTTGAGCGTCCGGCAGACAATAACGCTAAAGAAGTGCCAATGCAGGCGGAGATTTACGATAACAACCAACAGCAGAATACGCCGCCGAAAACCGATTCGCAGGGCGAATGGCGCACCTACAATGTGGCATCAGGCCAGACGCTGGCGCAGTTGTTCCGCGACAACAATTTGCCAGTGAATGATGTGTTTGCCATGGCGCGTGTCGAAGGTGATGGCCAGCCGCTGAGCGCGTTGCAGAATGGTCAGCAGGTGAAGATTCGTCAGAACGCGCAAGGCGTGGTGACCGGTTTAACGGTCGATGGCAGCAACGGTCCGGTGCTGTTTACGCGTCAGCCGGATGGCAGCTTTATCCGCGCTCAGTAAATCGCAGAAACAAAAACGCCGGCACATGGCCGGCGTTTTCGCATTACCGAGTATACTCGTCATAATCCAGGTTGCAGATGCGTTGGCTACGCTCATTCACCCCAGTCACTTACCGGAGTAAGTTCAGGGGATTCATTCCCTTGCCGCCTTCCTGCACCCTGAATTATTTAGAGTAACAATTACTCAGCAACTACATTCACAACCAGTTTAGCGAAGACTTCGCTATGGATCTGGAAGTCAACTTCGTGCTCACCGGTGGTGCGCAGTACGCCTTCTGGAAGACGAACTTCGCTTTTAGCCACTTCAACGCCTGCTGCAGTTACTGCATCAGCGATGTCACGGGTACCGATGGAACCGAACAGTTTACCAGCGTCGCCTGATTTAGACGCGATGGTTACGTTGCCCAGTGCGTTGATTTTCTCAGCACGTGCGTTAGCAGCAGCCAGAACGTCAGCCAGTTTGGCTTCCAGTTCAGCGCGACGTGTTTCGAAGAACTCAACGTTTTTCTTGGTAGCAGGAACAGCTTTACCCTGTGGAACCAGGAAGTTACGAGCGTAGCCCGCTTTAACGTTAACCTGATCACCCAGGCTGCCCAGGTTTGCTACTTTATCAAGCAGAATAACTTGCATTACCTTATCCTCTTAAAGTCGTTAATGGACAACTACCGATTACTGATGACGATCAGTGTACGGAAGCAGGGACAGGTAGCGAGCGCGCTTGATGCAACGAGCGAGCTGGCGCTGGTATTTTGCACGAGTACCGGTAATACGGCTCGGGACAATTTTACCGCTTTCGGTAATGTAGTTTTTCAGTGTAGCGATATCTTTGTAATCAATCTCTACAACGCCTTCCGCGGTGAAACGGCAGAACTTGCGACGACGGAAATAACGTGCCATTTGGCTAGTCTCCAGAATCTATCAAATCAATCTGCTCGGCATGTAACACCATTCTGCTCTGACCATTGCGTGCCTGATGGCAGCTAATAAAGCCTTCGAGAGTGAGTTGCGTGCCGACCGTTATATGTTGAGTAATCACCTGATGGGTGCTGCCGCTGATAATCACCGGCATTTGACACCAGGCTTGCCGGTGGAAACCGGCTTCCTCTTGCACAGAACGATGCTCAAGCACGAACTGGCAATGAGGAATCCCTGACGGACTGACTTTTCGAACCGGCGTCTTGCACACAGTGCCAGACAGGCGCAGTCGATTTGCCGTCATGTCGGATTACTCTTCAGAATCCCCAGCATCTGAGTCATCAGCCGATTCGTTAGCAAAGTCTTCGCGGCGATCACGACGCTCGTCTTTAGCTTTAACCATCGGAGATGCTTCAGTTACCGCGTGCTTAACGCGCATAACCATGCTGCGGATAACGGCGTCGTTGAAGCGGAAGTTAGTTTCCAGCTCGTCAATCACTTCCTGCGGCGCTTCTACGTTCAGCAGAACATAGTGAGCTTTGTGCAGTTTGTTGATTGGGTAAGCCAGCTGACGGCGGCCCCAGTCTTCCAGACGGTGAATCGTGCCCTGTGCACCGGTGATAGCACCAGTGTAACGCTCGATCATACCTGGAACCTGTTCGCTCTGGTCAGGGTGGACCATAAATACGATTTCGTAATGACGCATCGATAGCTCCTTACGGATTATTCAGCCTCCTGTCAGGGTCAGCTGCGGCCCACGGAAGCAAGGAACGTTATAGGTTGCGAATCATTTTAAAAAATGAAACACACCTCTGAATGCAGCTGAAAAATTGACGCGTAATCATACTGGCGTCCTTGCGAAAACTCAAGCGCACAATTCATCAAATGGCGACTATCGTGCCAGCTGATGCGGCTTTTTGTGCTAAGTGAGATGCGTCAGTGAGTTAGCGAGCGTTTGATCAAATTCTCTGAACAAGGCGTTCAATGGGACGATCTGGCGGCAAGTTGGTTAAGAACTACACTATTTACAGGCGCAACGAATAATCCTATTTGCCGCGTCTGAGAGTGCAATCCCTGTGAGTCTGGAGTCGATTATGAAAATGATCATTTTCGCCACTTTACTGGGTCTCTTCCTGTCTCCACCCGCTTTTGCCAGCTCCGCTGACTACGCGCAGCAGATGAGAAGTAACAGCAACGCGGCATCAGGCTATGTCTACGTCAATCGGTTGGATGCGCCTGCAAGCAGTAACCCAGTCAGTGCCAATACCAGCGCCGCCGAAAGGTTGTCATCACAACTTTAGTTCGGCAACTTAAACGGGCTGGCGCCAATCACGCCAACCCGCATTTTTTATAGATGATGTTTAAAGAAACTGACCAGCGCAGTCAGGGCCGAAGGCGTGATTTTGTGGCCGATGTTCTTTTCGGAAAGCGCGGTCATCTGTTGATCGAGTTGCGCCTCGCCTAACGCTTTCTGCAGACGCGCC
>NZ_DAMBSA010000162.1:1434-9469 GCF_032054795.1 Pantoea sp. CTOTU49201 | reverse complement strand
GCCCAGCGGACTGACATCCATACGCTTCAGTGCATCCTGCAAACGGCTCTCGTCACGCGCCAGCATTTCAACGTACGCCAGGCACCAATGCGCGAAAGTCACCGGCTGCGCACGCTGCAGGTGCGTATAACCTGGCATCACCGCGTCCTGATTGGCTTCTGCCGTGGCGACCAACGCTGATTGCAGTTCGCGCGTCGCCTCCAGCAGCACGGCAACCTGCTCTTTGCACCACAGTTTCAGATCGGTCGCGACCTGATCGTTACGGCTACGGCCGGTGTGCAATTTCTTGCCCAGCGCGCCGACTTTATCGATCAGCTTGCCTTCCACCCAGCTGTGAATATCTTCCGCATCGCTTTGCAGAATCTGCTCAGGATTGGCGCGTACCTCGGCCAGCAGTTCATTCAATGCGCTTTCCAGCTGTTGCTGCTCTTCATTGGTCAGCACGTTGACCGTTACCAGCGCTTTTGACCAGGCAATCGAGCCGGTAATGTCCTGCTCGGCCAGGCGAAAGTCAAAACGCAGCGAGTCGTTGAACTGTTTGAACCGTTGGTCTGCTGCCTGCGAAAAACGTCCGCCCCAAAGTGCCATCTGAATTACTCCTGAATCCGTTATAGAAAAGGCGGCCCGAAGCCGCCCTTGCAAATTATGTCGATTGCCGCGGTATTACTTCTTCTGCTCGTTCAGCGCGCGAATGCGTGAAGAGAGTGAGAACAAGCGGATAAAGCCGCCCGCGTGACGGTGATCGTAAACTTCATCTTCGCCAAAGGTAGCGAACTCTTCTGAATACAGGCTGTTAGCAGAGGTTTTCTGAATCGCCGTAGCTTGGCCTTTGTACAGCTGCAATACCACTTCGCCGTTCACCTCTTCTGCCAGTGATTCAGCAGCGGCCTGGATGGATTTACGCAGCGGCGCGAACCAGCGGCCATCGTAAACCACGTAAGACATTTCATGGCCCAGCTGCTCACGCCATTTGAAGCTGTCGCGATCCAGCACCAGCTGTTCAACCGCACGCAGTGCATTCACCATGATGGTGCCGCCCGGGGTTTCGTAGCAGCCGCGAGACTTGATGCCTACCAGACGGTTTTCCACGATATCGATACGACCCACGCCATGTTTCGCACCCAGCACGTTGAGTTTTTCCAGGCACTGGAACGGGCTCAGCTTCTCGCCGTTCACCGCGACAACGCGACCTTTCTCAACGGTAACGGTGACGTTTTCTGGCTGATCTGGCGCTTCCAGCGGATCAACGGTCCACACCCAGCAATCTTTGTTCGGAGCATTGGCTGGGCTTTCCAGCACGCCACCTTCGGTAGAGATGTGCCATGCGTTCTCATCACGGCTGTAGATTTTTTCCAGCGACGCGGTGGTAGGGATATTGCGCTCTTTCAGGTAATCCAGCAGCGCCTCACGTGAACGCAGGTCCCATTCACGCCATGGCGCAACCACTTTCAGCTGTGGTGCCAGCGCGGTGTAGGTGGTTTCGAAGCGCACCTGATCGTTACCTTTACCGGTTGCGCCGTGGCACAGCGCATCTGCGCCGACTTTCAGTGCCAGCTCAACCTGCGCTTTGGCGATGATTGGACGTGCCATTGAGGTACCCAGCAGGTAAGTACCTTCGTACAGTGCGCCAGTTTGCAGCACCGGATAAACGTATTCGCTGATGAACTCTTCACGCAGATCGGCCACGTGGCACTCAGACGCACCTGACTGCAGCGCTTTCTTCTCAACGCCTTCTAAATCTGCCGGATCCTGGCCAATGTTCGCCACGAACGCCACCACTTCACAGCCGCCGTAGTTCTCTTTCAACCATGGAATGATGGCTGAAGTATCCAGACCGCCTGAGTAGGCCAGAACGATTTTTTTGATGTTTTGCGTGCTCATGTCTTAATCCTTGATTATGCGAGAATCCGGGTGCCAATCGACACGCCGTTGAAAAGGGTTGGCAGTTGTTCAGCATGACGCCAGCTGGCGATATCGACCGGGCGACCGAGCGTGCGAGCGGCATCGAGCGCCGCATTCACTTTCACGATCATGCCATCGGTGATGATGCCCTGCGCAATCAGCTGTTCCGCTTTCGCGGCGGTCATCTCTTCAATGCGTTGACCTTTGCCATCGAGAATGCCGCTAACGTCAGACAACAGCACTAAATCGGCACCAATGGTCGCCGCCAGCGCAGTCGCCGCCTGGTCAGCGTTGACGTTCATCAACTCGCCGCCGTCGGTGATACCAATCGAGCTGATCACCGGCATGTAGCCCGCCGCCAGCAGCGTGTTCACCAGCGCCGGATTGCCCGGCGTCGCGTTGCCAACGTGTCCCAGCTCTTCATCGAACTGCGCCACATTAACCAAACCGGCGTCGCCGAGGCACAAACCGACTGCGCCGATGCCATATTTCTTCGCCCACGCCAGCAGCGTTTTGTTGGCGGTACCGGCTAACGCACCGGTAATAATGTCAATCTGATCGGCTGGCGTCACGCGCAAACCGTTCTTCTTTTTCACCGGTAGCGCGAGCTTCTTCATCAGCTCGTCCACCACGCAACCACCGCCGTGCACAATGATCAGCGGACGCTGATGTTCATTGCGGTACGCCAGCAGGGCATCAAACAGACGGGCCAGCGCTTCTTCGCTATCCAGCAGCACGCCACCCAGTTTAATGATCAATGGATTCATTGCGTTATCCGTTCGTTAAATCAAAGACAGCGTTTCGGGGAAGCCGAAACGAATGTTCAAACACTGAACCGCCTGCGATGAGGCGCCTTTCAGCAGGTTATCTTCGGCAGCCACCACAATCAGGTGCTCACCTTGCATGGCGAAGCCAATGTCGCAGAACGGCAAACCGACCACCGCTTTCAGCGCCGGTACACCTTTGTCATACACGCGCACCAGCGGTTTGTCGTGGTACGCATTATGGAAAGCATCCGCCACATCCTGCTGCGTCACACCCGCTTTCAAACGACAGGTCGTGGTCGACAAAATACCGCGCGGGAAGCTGCCCAGATGTGGCGTGAAGATCACCGGCGTACCGAGATGCGCCACGATTTCCGGGTGATGACGGTGATTAAACAGGCCGTACGGCTGCAAGCTCACTTCACAGAAGCTGGTGCCAACGTTGGCTTTACGCCCTGCGCCGCTCACGCCGCTGGTGGCATTGATCACCGGCCACTGTGCATCGTTAAGCAGGCCCGCTGCGATCAGCGGTTTCAGCGAAAGCTGGGCTGCGGTTGGGTAGCAACCCGGCACCGCAACCAGCTCCGCGTCTTTAATTTTGTCGTGCTGCCATTCGGCCAGGCCGTAAACAGCTTTATCCAGCCAATCCTGATGCTGATGGCTAAAACCGTAATATTGGGTATAGAAAGCATCGTCGTTTACGCGGAATGCGCCGGAGAGATCGAACACCACGCAACCGGCTTTGAGGAATTCAGGTGCCAGATCGTGGCTGACTTCATGGGCGGTGGCGAGGAACACCACATCCACTTTGTCGGCCCATTCAGCGGCGTCGCTCAGCGGCTGCAGCGGCAAATCGACAATGCCTTTGAGTTGCGGATGCAAATCCGACAATAACTTTCCAGCATCCGGGCTTTGCGCTGAAACCGCCAAAGCGGTTATGTTCATATGCGGATGGCGATTCAGGTAGGTGGCAAGCTCTACGCCAGCGTAACCACTGGCACCAACGATCAGCGTATTCAACATCAGGCTGTATACCTTATTACAGTCACGTATCGGGTCGCGGCCTTGCCCCGTTGCCCAGAATGCCGTTTGCAGAAGATTTGATGCTTCACATGCAAGCGACGTTATTGTATTTTTATTCACTATTAATGCATGAATATTGATACATCCTAACCCAAGGACCGTCAACAGTGAAGACAAAATTACCACCTTTTATCGAACTCTACCGCCAGTTGATTGCCACGCCATCAATCAGCGCAACCGATAGCGCACTGGATCAGAGTAATGAAACTTTAATCAATTTGCTGGCCGGCTGGTTCCGCGATATTGGCTTCAGTGTAGAAGTGCAGCCGGTGCCTGGCACGCGGCATAAATTCAACATGCTGGCGCGCAGCGGATTGGGTGCAGGCGGCCTGTTACTGGCCGGTCATACTGACACCGTGCCTTACGATGATGGCCGCTGGACGCGCGATCCTTTCACGCTGACCGAGCACGACAACAAGCTTTACGGCCTGGGCACCGCCGATATGAAAGGCTTCTTCGCCTTTATTCTGGATGCGCTGCGTGACGTTGACGTGACCAAACTCAGCAAGCCGCTCTACATCCTCGCCACCGCCGATGAAGAGACCACCATGGCGGGCGCGAAGTATTTCTCTGAATCAACGCAACTGCGTCCGGATTGCGCCATCATCGGCGAGCCAACCTCGCTCAAGCCGGTGCGTGCGCATAAAGGTCATCTGTCGAATGTGATTCGTATTCAGGGACAATCGGGCCACTCCAGCGATCCGTCGCGCGGCGTCAACGCCATTGAGCTGATGCATGAATCCATCACCCAATTGATGCAGCTGCGTAACACCTTGAAAGAGCGTTACAACCACGATGGTTTTGCCATTCCTTATCCAACCATGAACTTCGGCCATATTCATGGTGGCGACGCCGCCAACCGCATCTGCGCCTGCTGTGAATTGCATATGGATATTCGTCCGCTGCCGGGCTTAACCCTGAGCGATTTGGATGGTCTGCTGAATGACGCGCTGGCACCGGTAAGTGCGCGCTGGCCGGGACGTTTAACCGTGGGCGAGCTGCATCCGCCGATTCCAGGCTACGAATGCCCGGCCGATCATGAGCTGGTGCAAGTGGTTGAGAAGCTGCTGGGCGTGCCAACCGAAGTGGTGAACTATTGCACTGAAGCGCCTTTTATCCAGCAATTGTGTCCAACGCTGGTTTTAGGCCCGGGATCTATCAATCAAGCCCACCAACCTGATGAGTTTATTGATACCGCATTTATCAAGCCGACTCATGCGCTTATCACCCAAGTCGTGCAGCATTTTTGTCATTGATGAACAACAGATGGGGCATTTCACTGTTAAATCAGAAAATTGCCCCGTCATTGTTCGGGATTTGATAATAAGAATAACTTATCTCGCTTCGCTGCAAGCAAATTCTTTGAATTTCCGCCATTTAGCAGCACATTTACGTAGATTTAAGGCAATTGACGTGCAGGAAGATACGTGGCTAGATAAAAGACGATGTTATGCCCGTGGGTAAATAATTCCCGTGGGGATATTTAAAAAGATGATGAGGGTGTCAGGGTCCAATGAACGAACAATATTCCGCAATGCGAAGTAATGTCAGTATGCTCGGCAAACTGCTCGGGGATACGATTAAGGATGCACTAGGAGAGAACATCCTCGACCAGGTGGAGACCATCCGTAAACTCTCTAAGTCATCCCGTGCGGGAAATGACACCCATCGTCAGGAACTGCTGACCACGCTGCAAAATCTGTCGAATGACGAGCTGCTGCCGGTGGCGCGTGCGTTTAGCCAGTTCCTTAATCTCACCAACGTCGCTGAACAGTACCAAACCATTTCGCGGAGCGGTGATGGCGCGAACCATCCTGAACTGCTGAAAAAGACTTTCGAGCGCCTGAAACAGCAAGGCGATATCAGCGAAGCGGCAATTCGTCAGTCGATTGAAGAGCTGTCGCTGGAGCTGGTGCTGACTGCGCACCCCACCGAAATTACCCGCCGCACGCTGATCCATATGCTGGGCGAAGTGAACAGCTGTTTGCAGCAACTCGATCATAGCGATATCTCTGACTACGAACGCACCCAGGTGATGCGCCGTCTGCGCCAGCTGGTGGCACAAGCGTGGCACACCGACGAAATCCGCAAATACCGTCCAACACCAATCGATGAAGCCAAATGGGGCTTTGCCGTGGTGGAAAACAGCCTGTGGCAAGGCGTGCCGGCCTTCCTGCGTGAGCTGAACGAGCAAGTTGAAGAGACCTTTGGCATTAAGCTGCCGGTCGATTTCGTGCCGATCAAATTTACCTCGTGGATGGGCGGCGACCGTGACGGCAACCCGAACGTCACCGCACCGATTACCCGCCACGCGATGCAGCTGAGCCGCTGGAAAGCCGCGGACCTGTTCCTGCGCGATATCGGCGTGCTGGTTTCTGAGCTGTCGATGTCCGAATGTAGCGACGAAGTGCGCGAGCTGTGTGGCGATCCGGAAGCGCTCGAGCCGTACCGTATGGTGCTGAAGCGCATTCGCAGCCAGCTAATGACCACGCAGGCTTATCTTGGTCGTCGTCTGAAAGGCGAGCGCCTGCCGCGTCCGGCCGATCTGCTGGTCTCCAACGATCAGCTGTGGGAACCGCTGTTCGCTATTTATCAATCGCTGCAACAGTGCGGCATGGGCATCATCGCCAATGGCCAGCTGCTGGACACGCTGCGCCGCGTGAAGTGTTTCGGCGTGCCGCTGGTACGTATCGATATTCGTCAGGAGAGCACCCGCCATACCCAGGCGATTGCCGAAGTGACGCGTTATCTCGGCCTCGGTGATTACGAAAGCTGGTCAGAAGCTGATAAACAAGCTTTCCTGATTCGCGAACTGAATTCTAAGCGTCCGCTGTTGCCGCATCAGTGGGAACCGGGCGATGAGACGCGTGAAGTGCTGGATACCTGCAAAGTGGTGGCCGAAGCGCCGCAGGGTTCAATTGCTTCCTACGTGATCTCCATGGCGAAAACCCCGTCGGACGTGCTGGCCGTGCATCTGCTGCTGAAAGAAGCAGGCATTCCTTACGCCATGCCGGTTGCGCCACTGTTCGAAACCCTTGATGACCTAAACAACGCTAACGACGTGATGACGCAGTTGCTGAACATCGACTGGTATCGCGGCTTTATCAACGGCAAACAGATGGTGATGATTGGCTATTCCGACTCGGCGAAAGATGCCGGCGTGATGGCCGCCAGCTGGGCGCAATATCAGGCGCAGGACGCACTGATCAAAACCTGTGAGAGCGCGGGCATTACGCTGACGCTGTTCCACGGACGCGGTGGCTCAATCGGTCGTGGCGGCGCGCCAGCCCATGCTGCGCTGTTGTCACAACCGCCGGGCAGCCTGAAAGGTGGACTGCGCGTGACCGAACAGGGCGAGATGATTCGCTTCAAATACGGTTTGCCAGAAGTCACCATCGCCAGCCTGTCGCTGTATACCGGTGCGATTCTGGAAGCCAACCTGCTGCCACCGCCGGAACCAAAGCGCGAATGGCAGGAGATCATGAAAGGCCTGTCGGCGCACTCCTGTGCGATGTATCGTGGCTATGTGCGTGAAAATCCGGACTTCGTGCCCTATTTCCGTTCAGCCACGCCAGAGCAGGAACTGGGTAAATTGCCGTTGGGTTCACGTCCGGCTAAACGTCGCCCAACCGGCGGTGTGGAATCGCTGCGTGCTATTCCGTGGATCTTCGCCTGGACACAGAACCGCCTGATGCTGCCAGCCTGGCTGGGCGCGGGTGCCGCGTTGCAGAAAGCGATGGATGAAGGTCATCAGGATGAGCTGGAGAACATGTGCCGCGAGTGGCCGTTCTTCGCCACACGTCTTGGCATGCTGGAGATGGTGTTCTCGAAAGCCGATCTGTGGCTGGCGGAGTACTACGATCAGCGTCTGGTGGATAAATCACTGTGGCCACTCGGCAAGCAACTGCGCGATCAACTGGATGCGGATATCAAAGCGGTGCTGACCATCGCTAACGATGCGCATTTGATGGCTGACCAACCGTGGATTGCTGAATCTATCGCGCTGCGTAACGTCTATACCGATCCGCTGAACGTGTTGCAGGCTGAACTGCTGCATCGTTCACGTGCGCAAGAAGAGCGCGGTGATGAGCCAGATGCGCGTGTAGAACAAGCGCTGATGGTGACGATCGCGGGTGTTGCAGCGGGTATGCGTAATACGGGGTAATTTTTTCCCTCACCCTAACCCTCTCCCGCTAGCGGGAGAGGGGACCGCTCAAGCACAGATGTTACAACCTTTCCCCACCTAAACATTACCTCGCCCGCTTGCGGGAGAGGGTTAGGGTGAG
>NZ_DAMBSA010000162.1:0-1424 GCF_032054795.1 Pantoea sp. CTOTU49201 | reverse complement strand
AGAACAAGCGCTGATGGTGACGATCGCGGGTGTTGCGGCGGGTATGCGTAATACCGGTTAATCGAGTGACATGATGTGAAAAAGGAGCCTACCGGCTCCTTTTTTATTGTTTTACCGGTGCGCATGAATGCGCACCCTACAAAACCGGCAATTTGTAGGGTCGCCATTCATGGCGACCGCCAATCTTACGACCCCATTGCCGGACGCACGCCCAGCGTGTGGCAAATCGCGTAACTCAACTCTGCACGGTTCAGCGTATAAAAATGGAAATCCTTCACCCCTTCTCGCGACAGGATTTTCACCATGTCCATGGCGACGCTAGCGCCCACCATTTTGCGCGTTTCCGGATCGTTATCCAGACCTTCAAACATCGCACTCATCCAGCCAGGCACACGCACATTGGTCATGGTGGCGAAGCGTTGTAGCTGTTTAAAGTTAGAGACCGGCAAAATACCCGGCACGATTTCCACGTCGATACCGGTTGCGACACAGCGATCGCGGAAGCGCAGGTAGCTTTCCACGTCGAAGAAAAACTGGGTGATGGCGCGGTTAGCACCGGCATCGATTTTACGCTTCAGGTTGATCAAATCGGCCTGCGCACTTTTCGCTTCAGGATGCACTTCCGGATAAGCCGCCACCGAGATATCGAAATCGCCGACGTCTTTCAGCAGTTCAACCAAATCCGAACCGTACATTTCCGGCTTGCCGCTGCCCGGCGGTAAATCACCGCGCAGTGCCACGATATGACGAATGCCACTATCCCAGTAATCACGTGCGATAGCGCGCAGCTCATCACGCGTGGCATCGATACAGGTCAGATGCGGTGCCGCTTCCAGACCGGTACGATCTTTAATGCCTTTAATGATGCTGTGCGTACGGTCGCGTTCGCCCGAGTTGGCACCGTAGGTGACGGAGACGAATTTCGGCTTCAGGCTGCTCAGTCGATCGATTGAGCTCCACAGGGTTTCTTCCATTTCACTGGTACGTGGCGGGAAAAATTCGAAAGAGACATTAATTTGCCCGTTCAGCTCAGCCAGGCTTTGATTCAACGCTTCGCGTTGATTGGCGTGAAAGAAACTCATCCTAATTACCTCGTCATCACATATCGATTATTTTGCGGCCTTCGAACATCCATACGTTTAGACGTCCAGATGCACAAAATGAACGATTCGCACGCCAGCGTCAACAGAAAATTAATGTACGGGCGTGACAAATCTTCAATCAAGGTGAAAGCGTTTCATGATGCGCGGGAAAGGGTGAAGATTGCAGACGGACTATGCCGTCTGCAAAGTGAGGCAGATTACAGCAATTGTGCGAGGCGGTTGATATCCGATTGCAGCGCGCCCGCCGTGACATCACGGCCTGCGCCAGGTCCGCGAATCACCAGCGGATTATCACGATACCAGCGGCTTTCGATGGCAAAC
>NZ_DAMBSA010000161.1:988-9480 GCF_032054795.1 Pantoea sp. CTOTU49201 | reverse complement strand
CCAGCCTCAGCTGCACGTTCCTTATTCTCTGCGAAGTTGCCTGCACCACCACGACGTTGCGTCTTTTTTTCTTCCTCATCGGGTTGCTTCTTAGCGTCCGTCATTGGTTCTCCTCTCTCTTAAATACCAACTTGATGCAAAATAAATGTAGTGCCATTTTTACCAGTTTCAAGCCTGGACTAATCTTAAGTCTTAATTCTAAGAGGCTTGCTTGTATTACTTCCAGTTAAATTTTCGATTGTCTCTAAATGTAACTAGCATGAGTTATGGCTTGGGGTTTTTTAACGTCAAGAAGAAAGTGGTGCAGGCCGGATAATAAGCGAAGCGGCAAGCGTGTTTGCTTGTAAACTTAATCGCAATTTCCGTTAGTATTACCTTGCCTTCATGCTTGCCTGCTATGTTTAATTAATCTGCTCATGTCGTATTAATTAACGCTTCGCTTATTCTAATTTATTACTCCGGTTAAGTTGATGTTTAACCCACCTGCCCGCTGACACTGAAACCGCCTCTTCGCGGTTCTTCTCACGAACAGTGCAAGCATTTGTGTCTCTGGCCTGGCGACTTCATCAACTGCCGGGCGCGGCGATCGAAGGCAGTTCGTCGTGTGCTAAAGCGGCGGTCATGCATCTGCTGGTCGCAGCATTTGACGCTGATTTTTAAAGTATGCGATTAGATAAACTATTTCCTTTGAGTCAAATTGTGTTAAATGGCAAAAAAAAGATCATTCTTTCGCTATTCGTAAGGTCGACGTAATCATTTATTTTAAATTAAGCAAAAAAACCAGCTTGCTGCTTTTATATTACTCGCTATCAATAAATGAAACTGATCAATGAAATCGATTTCAACCAAATAGCAGTTTTGACAGGGTGTTTTAATGTGAATGCATCACTAATGTTAATTAAATAGCTGACGATAACAGCAGGGATGCTGCCGATTAACTTCCGGAGCCTCTTCCATTTTTAAAATAACACCGTTGTCTTCACACCTTTTCAATCAAAATCATTGAGGTTTCTAAATGGACGTAGTTCAAAGATTTTCGCGTAATGTAAAGTTGCGAACCAAACTTACAATATCCTCTGTGCTGAATATCGCGATGCTACTGTTGGTGGCGTTGCTCGGATTAAATTCTCTGTTCTTAGCGGAAACCGGCGTCAATGGCATGATGAAGGATGATTACCCGACCATCGCATTGGGCAACCAGTTGATTGATGAAATCAACGTTACGGTGCAGCAGCAGGCGTTGCTGCTGAGCCCCATTGATGCGCCGCGCAGAGCGACCATTCAAAGCAATCTTCAGGAAGCATCGAAAAATATCAGCGAAACCTATAAGCAATTAGGCGCGCTGGCAACGGATGAGGAATCCATTGCTTTTCTTAAGCGTGTCGAATTGAAGCGTGCGGACTTTCTAAAGGAGCGAAACGCTTTCTTCGAGTTAGTGAATAGTGATGTGACAAAAGCGGTGGACTTCTATTTTTCTACCCTTGCTACAACGCAAAGAAACTACATCAATGAAGTTGAGGGTTTCATTAATCTGCAAGAGCAGCAAATGAATGGCTCTTACGATAATTTTATGGCGTCTTACAGTAAAACCAAAATCTCCATGCTTATTATTTTTGTGGTGGCTATTTTAGTTTCCGCATTAATTGGCTGGATTATTATCCGTTCCATTACTGTGCCTTTGAAAAAAGTGATCGCGTTTCTTGGCCGCGTGGCGGATGGCGACCTCAGCTCTGATTTTTATGAGCAACGTAAAGATGAAATGGGGCAGTTAATTAATGCCATTCAGCAGATGCAGGAAAAAATGTCGGATATTGTCAGCCATATTCGCATTAGCGCTGAACAGATCTCAGGCGGCGCGAGCGAAATCATGTCAGGCACCAACGATCTCGCCGCCCGCACGGAAGAGCAGGCCAGCTCAGTGGAACAAACGGCGGCCTCGGTGGAGGAGTTCAGTGCCACCATCAGCAACACGCGAAATAACACCCACGTGGCTGCCGATCTTTCCGCCAAAGCGGAAAGCACGGTGGGACGCAATGCCAGCATGATGGACAACGTCGCCACTAAAATGGCCGAGATCAATGATTCTGCCAGCCGTATGGCGGATATCATCAACCTGATCGATTCCATCGCTTTCCAGACCAATATACTGGCGCTGAATGCCGCGGTCGAAGCCGCACGCGCCGGTGAACATGGCCGTGGTTTTGCCGTGGTGGCGCAAGAAGTGCGCGCGCTGGCACAGAAAACCGCAACCTCATCGCATGAGATCCGCAATTTAATCGAGGAGTCTTCCACGCGCATTGCTGATGGGCGCGATATGGTGACGGACGCTAATAAGCTGATGAACGGCATGATGTCGAATGTGGCCGAGATGAAAGAGCTGCTGGTGCAGATTAATCAGGCCAGCACCGAGCAGGCCGACGGCATCAGCCAGATCAATACCGCGATCAGCCAGATTGATATCACCACGCAGCAGAATGCGTCGCTGGTGGAGCAATCGCTGGCGGCATCGGCGATGCTGAGTGAGCAGGCGGCAAATATGGTGAATAGCGTGAGCGTGTTTACGCTGCGTCAAACCGCTTAAGGCAATATGGATCCAGAACGGTGTACGCGTTCTGGATCTTTTTGTTAGATAGCCTGATATTCGCCGGTGCCTTCTGGCCACGGCGTCAGCAAATCAAAGCCGGTTTCGGTTACCGCAATAGTGTGTTCCCACTGCGCCGACAGCGAGCGATCTTTAGTGACCACCGTCCAGCCATCGGACAACACGCTGGTGCCAGCTTTGCCTGCATTGATCATCGGTTCGATAGTGAAAATCATGCCCGCTTGTAACGCCAGTCCCGCGCCCGGCGTGCCGTAGTGCAAAATCTGTGGATCGCCGTGATACACCTCGCCAACGCCGTGACCGCAATACTCGCGCACCACGGAGAAACCGGCTTTTTCCGCTACCTGCTGAATTGCCGCACCGATATCGCCTAAGGTCGCGCCCGGTTTCACCACCTTGATACCCGCAACCATTGATTCGTAGGTGATATCCACTAAACGTTTGGCGCGCACCGAAGGCTGACCGACGTAATACATGCGGCTGGTATCGCCGTACCAGCCATCTTTGATAATGCCGACATCAATATTAACAATGTCGCCATCCTTAAGCTTTTTCTCGCCCGGAATGCCGTGACACACCACGTGATTCACTGAGGTACAGGTTGTTTTGCTGTAGCCGTGGTAGCCAATATTCGCTGGCACCACTTTCAGCACGTTTACCACATAATCATGACAAATCGCGTCCAGTTCATCGGTGGTGACGCCCGGTTTAACGTACGGCGTGATGATCTCCAGCACTTTAGCGGCGGCATGTCCGGCGGCACGCGCCAGTTCGATCTCTTCAGCGGTGTGCAGTTTGATGCTCATTGCGCGATTCCCTGCGAGGTAAATAAAGGATGGTCGAGCAGTTGCGCTAAATCCGCGCCGCTGTCGCGTTCAACGCGCATCAGCAAGCGCGTCAATTCCTGATGATTGAGTGACGGATAGATCTCGGCCAGCATGCCAATCTTCATCCAGTGTTCTGCCTGCGCATTGATGGAGCGGCTCATCGCCGTGCTGGCGATGCGCAGATTCTCATGCATCAGGTCGGAGATTTTTACGATGCCCATGATGTAGCCTGTATATGAAACGTAGACGTTGTGTATATAGGCTACTCAGGAATTAGCGGATTTGCAAAGGGGAAATTTTCTGGGCGGGAAACAGCAATATCAGAAATCAGGAGGGAAGCGGCAGCTTCCCTCTAACAACACGATTTATTGATAGGTTAGTGGCCTTTCCGCCTCGCATCTTCGCTTCGGTAATAGCGTGCGATGAGGGTCACCATAAATGGCGACCCTACAAAGGACTGGCGCGTTTTCGTAGGGCGCGCATTGATGCGCACCGGCATAAAATATAATAATTTTCTGATGGGTGCCTAATTAAGCTTGCGGCTGCCCAACCGGTCCTTTGCTCATGGGGCCGCCGGGAATCGGTTGTTCGGTTTGCACATTAGGGCGGCCATCTGGGCCGATAGGGCGGTCGGAGTGATAGCATCCTGATAAGGTTATCAGGGCGGAAAAGATAATAAGCCCACCTAAAAATCGCTTCATATAAACACGTCCTATCGAAGGGTGTAAGAAACAAACGATCAAGCAGTGAAGCCAATCCATGGCATAAAAAATCCTAAGGCGCCTTACTCAGACTTCGTTGGAGGACGACGGCTAATTTTGCCTCCTTTCCTTCCCGCTTCAACGGCTCTTTCAGGATCGTTTCTGAAATTGCCTCCACTGGCTTTGCCTCCCGCTCTGCCAGCTTCTTTCGCACGTTCTGGATCGTTGGCAAAATTCCCTGCGCCGCCTCTGTAGCTCTGTTGTTTCATAGGAAGACCTCTTATCAATGTTCCGTGAGATTTGAGGACTAGCTAGTCACGCTGAAATTTTAGTATGCCGTTGAGGTAAAGCCAGGTCGCAGATGACGATCGTTGAAACGGATCATGAAAAAAATTTTTGGATGTTTATCGATTTAACAGTGACCTCCGTCACATTTTACAATTCCTGACTATACTTCTGCCTTTTGGGTTTCAACCTTTGCGCTTCAAAGCGCGTTCAATATGCAGGGAACAGGAATGGACACATCGCAGCAAAACAGTGACGACGATTCAGCGCTCAGTAATCTCACCGTCAAACAGCGCATTTTCTTCGTTGTACTCGTGGCCACCATGGGCGCACTAGCCTTTGGTTATGACACCGGGATCATCTCCGGCGCCTTGCCGTTTATGACCTTGCCGCTCGATCAGGGCGGTCTCAATCTCACCCCATTTACCGAAGGTTTAGTCACTTCATCACTGATCTTCGGTGCCGCGCTGGGTGCTTTTCTTAGTGGCTACTTCTCCGATCGTTTTGGTCGCCGTATCACGCTGCGCTCTCTGGCGCTGATTTTTGTGCTGGGCGCGATTGGTACCGCGTTAGCGCCGAACCTGCACGTGATGGTGGCGATGCGTTTCCTGCTCGGAATTGCGGTGGGCGGCGGCTCCTCAACTGTGCCGGTGTTTATTGCCGAAATTGCCGGACCAAAACGTCGTGCGCCGTTGGTGAGCCGCAACGAGCTAATGATCGTTTCCGGTCAGCTGCTGGCGTATGTGGTCAGCGCGGTGATGAGTTTCACGCTTAACGATCCGCATCTGTGGCGTTATATGCTGGCGATGGCGATGATTCCGGGCGCGTTGCTGTTCATCGGCACCTTCTTTGTGCCGGCTTCACCGCACTGGATGGTGGCGGAAGGGCGCATTAAAGAAGCGAGCCGTATCCTGCACAAACTGCGTGAAACACCGCGTGAAGTGAAAAAGGAGATGACGGAAATGCGTCAGCACGCCAAGGCGGCGCGGCAGGGGCCTTCGGCACGTGAACTGCTGCAAGAGAAATGGATTCTTCGCTTGTTGCTGGTGGGCGCGGGACTGGGAATTGTTATTCAGTTCACCGGCGTGAACGCCTTTATGTACTACACGCCAGTGATTCTTAAAACTACCGGCATGGGCACCAACGCGTCGATTGCGGCGACCATCGGTAACGGCATTGTCTCGGTGCTGGCGACCATGGTGGGCATCAAAGCGGTGGGACGTTTTGGACGTCGCACCATGCTGATGACCGGTTTGACGGTAGTAATAGCCATGCAACTGGTGCTCGGCTGCGTGCTGCTGCTGATGCCACAAGATATGACGCAAAGTATCTTCGCGCTGGCGGCAATTCTGGTGTTCCTGTTCTTTATGCAGATGTGCATTTCGCCGGTGTATTGGCTGCTGATGTCCGAGCTGTTCCCGATGAAAGTGCGCGGCGTGCTCACCGGCGCTGCGGTTTCATTCCAGTGGATCTGTAACGCGGCGGTGGCGTTTGCTTTCCCGCCGCTGCTGTCTGCCACCGGTAATGGCGCATTCTTCATCTTTGCGGCCATCAATGTCGGCTCGCTGATCTTCGTGATCACCATGCTGCCTGAGACTAAAGGCAAATCACTGGAGCAGATCGAAAACGAAATGCGCGAGCGGTTTAGCGAGCAAGAGCAGGATCAACAGACCGCCTAACGGCGCTTGAGAATTCCTGGTCACGGGAGGAAGATACGCATCTTTCACCGGGCCAGGATTTCCCATGCTGATCACCGCCGAGAACACGCGCACCTTCAATACCGACATTCGCCTGGCCTGTACGCTGGCTGCCGTTGCAGGCGCACTCAACACCGCAGCGTTTGAAACCGTCGGTTTCTTCTCGGCAAACATGACCGGCAATGTTTCCTCACTTTCCGACCACTTGGCCAAAGCCAATCTGCACGTCGGCCTGTTTTTTCTGCTCATCGTGTTGCTGTTTATCGCTGGATCGTCGGTCTCAACGCTGATCATCAACTCCGGCAGACGGCGCCAGATTCGCGGTATCTACGCCATTAATATCCTGATTGAAGGCATCGCGTTGCTGGTGCTGGGCGTGATTGAAAGCTGGTTTCGCTTTAGCGGCTCCGGCGTGCTGCTGGTGCTTAGCCTGAGTTTTTTGATGGGATTGCAAAACGCCGTCGTAACGCGCATCTCCAACGCGCGTGTGCGTACCACGCACGTTTCCGGCACCGCGACCGATATCGGTATTGAGTTGGCAATGCTGTTTGATGTGCTGCGCCGCAAAGAATCACCTAAAGATGCGCCGCTCTATATTGAGCGACTTAAGCTGCATTTTTACACCGTGCTGGCGTTTTTGGGCGGCGGCGTGCTGGGGATTTGGCTGCTGCAGTGGATGAGTTATCTGCTGCTGATGGTGATTGGTGCGCTGCTCAGCGTGCTGGCTTTATATGCGCTCAAACGCAGCGCCTCCTGAGCATAATAACGCAACGTTATCAGGATAAAATTTTCATACATCATGCGGCCATCCACTACTTAATAAACGTCGAGCTTAGTCTTGGTTTTAACCTCAGCACCATTTTCTTAATCTCAGCAGCAATAAATACAGGTATTGTGCGTCTATTTCCCCGTTGCCCGAGATCAGGAACGCACTATGCTGAAAATTTTAATTGTTGATGACCATCCGGTTATTCGCTTTGCGGTGCGGACATTACTAGAGAACGCGGGTCACAAGATTATTGGCGAAACTGAGAATGGCTTTGATGCGATTCGTCTTACACAAGAATTACAACCCGATATTATCTTGCTGGATATCGGGTTACCTGGACTGAACGGATTCGAGGTGATAGAACATTTACGTAATCTCTTGGACTCGCCAAAAATCCTGGTTATCACTTCTCAGGTTTCGAAAAACATCGTGATGCGTTGCCAAAAAGCAGGTACCAATGGTTTTGTGGCTAAAACTGAGGACCTTTCCGGATTAATTGAAGCGATTAGAGTGGTAGGGCGAGGCTATAGTTATTTTCCACGGCCAGATTATATGGAAAAATGGCCCTCCGGTGAATCTACTCCAGTTGATGCCAAGAGATTAATTTCACAGCTTTCAACACGTGAAATCAGTGTACTAACCGGTTTGGTTAGTGGTTTGAGTAACAAAGAGATCAGTATTCAGCTGTCTCTGAGTGAAAAGACGATTAGCACTTACAAACAACGGCTAAAAGCTAAGCTTAACGCACGATCGATTATTGATCTCATTGACTTTGCTCGCAGGAACCAGCTGATTGAATAAACGTCTATGCTCTACGCTTTTGATCTCACTTTTTTTTTCCCTTTTTCTATTCCGCTGGTTCAGGCGGAAACCTGGGGATTGTTGACTCACGCACCTTTAGTTGATGTTAAGCAACTGCCAGTTTCTGCTGAGCAGCGGCTCTGGCTAAAGCGTAAACAGGTTTTGACGATGGGCATTCTTGCCTATGATTCACCACCTTACGGCTTACGCACGCTCACTAAAGAGTATGAAGGGTTGAACGCCGAATATATCGGCTTGGTGGCTGCGCAACTTGGATTGCAGGTTAAGCTCGTGCAGTTTGATAATAGCGAGCAACTCTGGCGCGCCCTTAGTAATGGTGAGATCGATGTCATTCCAAACGTTACCGTCGCGCAGTTTAATAAGCGTTTTGCCATGTCGGTTCCTTACTATCATGAAAATCTGATACTTGCGGTTAAAACTTCTGATCGCGAAGTGCTACCTGCCGATCTGGCTGGTGTAACAGTGGCGATGGTCGAAGGGTACGTTGCGTTGAAGGATGTCCAGCAACAATATCCACGGGCGCAGATTCAGGTTTTTGATAACTACCAGGAAGCGTTAAGTGCTGTCGCTTTTGGTTCTGCAAGGGTATTTCTCGGCAATCGGTATCCTATTGGTCGAAACTTCCTTAACAATCTGCGCATAGATCGATTTGCTTCATTACCAGAAAGGCAGGTAAGTTTTGCCCTGCGCCAATCAACGTCGCCATTAGAGACGTTGTTAAATAGCGCCTTGTTGGCCATTACACCGGAAAAAAGATTCGAGATTCAGCAGCCCTGGCAATCGGATTTA
>NZ_DAMBSA010000161.1:0-978 GCF_032054795.1 Pantoea sp. CTOTU49201 | reverse complement strand
AACAGTGGTTTGAGCCAGCCGCTGAAATTAACGCTGGCTGAGCAACGCTGGATTAATGAGCATCAGGAAATAAAAGTATTGCTTTACGGTGACGACAACACGGCACCCGCGGCTTTTATTGATGATAACGGCGCGGTTCGTGGCATCTCTACTGATGTCCTGGCATTGATGACTTTGAAAACTGGTGTGAAATTTACCTTTCATACCGTGCAATCACTGGATGAAATCACGCGTGAGCTCAATTCAGATGATGCCAATATGGTTGCGGCGCTGGCACCCAGTTCAGGGCGCCGTCAACAAATGCTATTTAGTAATCCCTTTATTCGCACCGCATTTGCTTTAGTCACTGCGAAAGATAATGACAGTGTGATGCGCCTGACCGATTTGCGTGGAAAAAAGCTCGCATTGGTCAAGCATGCTGCACTCTCCGATAATATTGCCACACGCTATCCCGAAATTAAGCAGATTACCTTCGACAATGACGACGACATGTTTAACGCTGTAGCCAGTGGCAAGGTTGATGCGGCGGTCGTCCTACTAATGACTGCGGATTATCGGGTGAGTAATCGTTTCCCCGACAAAATTAAAATCGTCAACACCGTTGGCGATATTACTGCACATGTCGCGTTTGCCGTAAGTAAAGGCGATCCTGAATTACGTGATATTTTGAATAAAGTCTTAGATACCTTACCACCGGATGAACTGGAATTACTGGCTAACCGTTGGCGACCTAACAATATGGTGGTAGTAAATAATTTTTGGGGTGAGCATCGTACGTCATTACTTATTATCGTTATTGCTGCGCTATGCGTTTTACTATTGGCTATTGCACGTGCGTTTTGGCTACGTCGCGAGGTGTCTAATGCGGCCAACCAGGTTAAGACTTTACAAAAACTGTTAGATGGGATGCCTTTTCCAATCACCAGTGGCGTAATCAAGCCCACGTTGGTGAGACGGAAGATCTTCATTAACAGGCGG
>NZ_DAMBSA010000160.1:0-9554 GCF_032054795.1 Pantoea sp. CTOTU49201 | reverse complement strand
TGGATCGCGATGACGGCGAACTCTCGACGTGGAAAAGCGATTCGGTGCTGTCGCGCTTTAATCAGTATCAAGGTAATACTCCGCAGCCGGTGAGCGCCGATATGGCGGATATTGTCACTGAAGCGCTGCGAATTGGGCACAAAACCTCGGGTGAGATGGATATTACCGTCGGCCCGCTGGTCAATCTGTGGGGCTTTGGCCCGACGAAGCAGCCAGCGCACACGCCCAGCGAGGCGGAAATCGCCGCCGCTAAAGCGCTGACCGGCTTGCAGCATCTGCGCGTCATTCAGGGCGTTGACGGCCAATGGCTGCAGAAAGATCTGCCCGGCTTGTATGTCGATCTCTCGACCATGGGCGAAGGTTATGCCACCGATCACCTGGCGCGCCTGATGGAGCAGCAAGGTATCACCAATTATCTGGTTTCGGTGGGCGGCGCGGTATTGAGCCGGGGCGTTAATCCCAATCAAAAGCCGTGGCGCGTGGCGATCCAGAAACCCACCGATCGCGAAAACGCGGTGGAAGCGCGCGTTGATCTGCAAGGGCACGGCATCAGCACTTCCGGCAGCTATCGCAACTATTATGAACTGGATGGCAAACGCATTTCGCACGTCATCGATCCAGGCACCGGAAGGCCGATTGAGCACAAGCTGGTGTCGGCGACGGTGATTGCCACCACCGCGCTGGAAGCGGATGGCTGGGACACAGGCTTGATGGTGATGGGTAGCGAACGCGCTAAAGCGTTGGCGTTAAAAGAGCATCTGGCGGTTTATTTGATCAGCAAGCAGGGCGACGGCTTTACTCACTGGATGTCGCCACAGTTTAAAACCTTCCTCATCGATCAGGCATCTCAATAAAGGAGGCGCACATGCTGGATTTATTTAGTGACGAAGCGCCGTGGCAGGAACCGCTGGCGGATGGCGCGGTGATTCTGCGACGTCGCGCCCGCGAACAGGCTGATGCGCTGCTGGCGGCGATTCACGACGTCGCCGCTAAGAATCCCTTTGCCCATCGCATCACGCCCGGCGGCCATCGCATGTCGGTGGCGATGACCAACTGCGGCGATTTTGGCTGGTCCACCGATTCGCGTGGCTATCAATATACCGAGCAGGACAGCAACAGCGGACACCATTGGCCGCCGATGCCCGCGCTGTTCCGCGAACTGGCGCAGCACACCGCACGCGAAGCGGGCTTTGCCGGTTTCAATCCTGATGCTTGCCTGATTAACCGCTACGAACCCGGCGCAAAACTGACGCTGCATCAGGATAAAGATGAGAAGGATCTGCGCCAGCCGATTGTGTCGGTTTCATTAGGATTGCCTGCAGTGTTCCAGTTCGGCGGTTTCGAACGCGGCGATGCCACCCAGCGCGTGTTGCTGGAACATGGCGATATTGTGGTGTGGGGCGGGCCATCGCGCCTGCGTTATCACGGCATTCTGCCGCTCAAACCCGGTATTCATCCGCAGGCGGGTGCGTTCCGCTACAACCTCACTTTCCGCCGCGCTTTTTAGGCATCTTCGGCGTTTATATGCAGGTGTGCATGAACGCGCACCTTACGAAACCCCGCCATATATCCGTAGGGTCGCCATTCATGGCGACCAATTCATTTAGACAAATATGGGATGAGAATTATTCTTGCTATCAGCCAAGGCGACATTAAACTGCAGGCTGCTTTATTGACCGCTGGAACCCTTTGATGGCATTGCTGCAAGTCGTTTTTCGCCAGTACCGCTGGCCTTTTATTGGCGTCATTCTTCTCACGTTGTTAAGCGCCGTGCTCGGTATCGGCCTGATTGCCTATATCAATAATGAGCTGATCGTCGCGGTGAATACCTCGATTTCGGTGCTGCCAAGTTTCCTTGGCCAACTGTTCCTGCTGATGGCAGTGACGCTCGGCTCCCAGCTGGCGTTGACCATGCTCGGCCACCATTTTGTCTGGCGGCTGCGCGGCGAATTCATCAAGCGGATCCTAGATACGCGCGTGGAGCGCATCGAACAGATCGGCAATGCCCAACTGCTGGCCGGCCTCACCAGCGATGTGCGCGCCATCACCATCGCCTTCGTGCGTTTACCCGAGCTGATTCAGGGCATCATTATTACGCTCGGTTCGGCGCTTTATCTCGCCTGGCTCTCACCGAAAATGCTGTTGATCACTTGCCTGTGGCTGGTGGTGACACTGGTTGGCGGCTGGTTGCTGGTATCACGGGTTTATCAGCACATGGCTAAGCTGCGTGAAGTCGAAGATGACTTGTATCGCGATTTCCAGACCATTATTGAAGGGCGCAAAGAGCTGCAGCTCAACCGCGAACGTGCGCAGCTGATTTACGACAGCGTTTATCAGGAAATGCCAAAACCTATCGCCACCATATTGTGCGCGCCGATACCTTCCATCTCAGCGCGGTAAACTGGTCGAATATCATGATGCTGGGCGCAATTGGCATCGTGTTCTTTATGGCGAACGGATTGGGCTGGGCTAACACGGCGGTGGCGGCAACTTATTCGCTGACGCTGCTGTTCCTGCGCACGCCGCTGCTGGCGGCGGTTGGCGCTTTGCCGACGCTGCTTAGCGCGCAGGTTGCCTTCCGCAAGCTCAATACCTTTGAACTGGCGCCGTATGCAGAAACCTTTAAAGCGCTGCCAAAAGTCAGCGACTGGCAAACGCTGGAACTGCGCGACGTCTGCTTCCACTATGGCGAGCACGGATTCCAGGTTGGGCCGATCAATTTGACGCTGCGTCGCGGCGAACTGGTGTTCCTGATTGGCGGCAACGGCAGCGGAAAATCGACGCTGGCGATGCTGCTCACTGGCCTCTATCAACCGCAATCGGGCAGCTTACTGCTGGACGGCAAAGTGGTTGACTGGCAAAACCTCGATGCCTATCGCAAACATTTCTCGGCGGTGTTTACTGACGTACATCTGTTTGATCGCTTGATCGGGGACCAGGGAAAACCGGCCAATCCGGCACTGGTGCAGCAATGGCTGGAGCGTCTGAAGATGCAGGATAAGCTCAAGCTGGAAGGCAACAAAGTGCTCAATCTGCAACTGTCGAAAGGGCAGAGCAAGCGACTGGCGCTGCTGCTGGCAGCTGCTGAAGAACGCGACATCCTGCTGCTGGACGAATGGGCAGCGGATCAGGATCCGCATTTCCGTCGCATCTTCTATCGTGAGCTGCTGCCGTGGTTACAGGAATCGGGCAAAACGGTGTTCGCCATCAGCCACGACGATCATTACTTTATCCATGCCGATCGCTTGCTGGAAATGCGCGAAGGTCAGCTGAGTGAGTTGACCGGCAACGAACGCGAGATGGCAACGCTGGATGCGGTGCAACGTACCGATACCGGCCATTAGCGCTAGCCGGGAAAGCTTAGCGAAAACCCTTATTGGGCAAGAGGTTGCGGAGTGAGTAAAGTGACTTCCAGCAGAAATTCTCGTTTCTGCGTCCCTGGAACACTTTTCTGTCGTCTTGTGTTGTCACCGGCTCGGGTTTATTTCTGGGCCGGTTTTTTATTTTGGTAGTGGATGCGTCAGCAGCGTAATCACGCGGTTTCCAGCCAGCCAGAAACGCGCCTCCAGCAAAACTTTTGTGGTAAAATGCCTATCAAAATCCCGACACAAGCGCAGCGTTGCGCGGCCTTGCTGCACGTCCAGTTCCACCACTTCCGCCTGAAGAAAATCCATTGGCTGATGCAATTGCGGCCACAACGCTTTATACACACTCTCTTTCAGTGAAAACAGCAACGTAGCGGTCTGGGCAAAGGGCAAAGGTTGCGCCAGCAGACGCTGCTTTTCCGCCGTGCTCATCAACATCCCGGCGGTTTCATCAGCGGTTTCCTCCGCCATTATCTGCTCAACGTCCACGCCAATGCACAGTGGCTCGCGCGTCGCAGCCATCACCGCAATGCTGTGCGTGTGCGACAGCGACGCCTGAATGCCAGCGGGCCACAGCGGTGAACGATCGGGCGCATTACACAATACAAAATGCGGTAAGCCGAAGTTCGCGAGGTTTTGCTGCACCAGCCAACGACTCGCCAGATGCTCGGCTTTACGTTTGGTCACCGCGCTCTGTAGCGACGCGGGCAGCGGCAGTTGCCATGCCTGATGCAGTTCGGCATGCCAGTGTTGTTGATCAAATTCACACCAGGCGATCGGCAATACATCCAGCGACATGCCAGCAGCGTGGATAAACGGGGAAGAGGGCAGAGCAAGCGGCGTTTGAGAGGCGAACATAAAAAATCACGGCTGACGGAAAACGTAGTTTTACCAGTCAGCCGGATGGAGAGCAAGCCAAAGGGGCTCGCCTACTTTTAGTTGTTTGGCGGAATCGCCATTCCTTTAATCTGCACCACGAAGTGCTGATGGCCTTTGGTGATGCGCGCACCGCGATCGCACCAGCGCGAGGCGAGACGGAAGAAATCGTCGCTGCCGATATCGTAAGCCAGTTCAACTTTATTGATACCCGAGTGCAGGAGTTCTTCCGCATCCTGCAGGTTTTTTGCTTTGATGACCATAATGGTTTCCATCGAAAAAACAAGAGACCTAAGAGTAAGAGAATTCTGTGACAGTTTTGTTTCAGTTTGATGAAGTGCTGTCATATTTATCCAGAAATGTGATCTGGCTCGGGTTGGTTTGCTTTCGGTAAGTTACTGATTAAAAGCTAATAATCATTCATCTCCTGGCGATAATCTGATAATGCTTGGCAGTTCAGGCACGATCAGCCCGTCATCCTTAAATCTTCGCCTGATTCACGCGCGCTGTGAGTTGTTGGTGATTCTCCTTACGTTCGCTATAGCGATCCGCAAGATAGTCAGCGTGGCCTTTCAGGATCAGCGTGATTTTGAACAACTCCTCAGCCACATCAACAATCCGATCATAGTACGCCGAGGGTTTCATCCGGCCTTCTTCATCAAATTCCTGCCACGCCTTGGCAATCGAAGACTGATTGGGAATGGTGAACATCCGCATCCATCGACCCAGCACGCGCATCTGATTGACGGCATTAAAAGATTGGGAACCGCCACACACCTGCATCACTGCCAGGGTTTTTCCCTGCGAAGGACGGATGGCGCCTTCAGTCAGTGGAATCCAGTCAATTTGCGCTTTCAGGATGCTGCTCATCGCGCCGTGCCGTTCTGGCGAGCTCCATACCATGCCATCGCACCACCTCACCAAGCTCCGCAGCTCCTGCACTTTTGCATGCGTTTCAGGCGCATCATCAGGCAGCGGCAAACCCGACGGGTTAAAAATTTTCACCTCAGCGCCCATTCTGGTCAGCAAGCGGGCGGCTTCTTCTGCCGAGAATCGGCTAAACGAGCGCTCACGTACCGAACCGTAAAGAACGAGAAATTTCGGTGGCAGATCAGATTTACCGATCTGTTCGGCAATGAAGGGATCAAAGTGTTCAGTCACCAGGGCAGGAAATGAGGTCATGTGAAAATCTCCAGGCTGTAAATTCTGTCTTTACTTCTAACACATATGAATTAACATATGTATTAAATTTTCACTGGAACCCAAATCGATGCTTCCTGTTCAACTTTTCAAACTGCTTGCCGACGAAACGCGTACGACGATCGTTTTATTATTGCGAGAGGCCGGAGAGTTGTGTGTCTGCGATCTCTGCGCCGTTACCCAGCTATCACAGCCAAAGATTTCACGCCACATTGCCTTGCTGCGCGATGCTGAGCTGATTATGGATCGACGTGAAGGCAAATGGATTCATTATCGTCTCTCTCCGCATATGCCGGCCTGGGCTGCATTGATTATCGATACGGCCTGGAATAGCCAACGTGAGGAAGTGCGTGAGTCGCTGAAGAACGCCGCCGCTGCGGGTTGTGAATAATCATTAAACACATTCGATTATTCGAATTAATTGGGGGCGTGATGTTTCTGGCAGGCGCGCGGCCTGAGCATTGGTTGGACGGCAACGATAGGGGCTTTAATTACGGCGCGGGGATCGTGATGACGTTTCCCGTGCTGCTGGTCACCCTGAGTGCGTTGGCCTTGCGCCTGACGTTGTCCCATTAAGATGAGAGCAACCATGACCGACATTACCATTTACCACAATCCTGACTGCAGTACATCGCGCAACACGCTGGCGCTAATTCGCAATAGCGGCGTTGAGCCGACCATTATTCTCTATCTTGAAACGCCGCCCAGTCGTGAAAAGCTCAAAGTGTTGATCAGTGCGATGGGTATCAGTGTGCGTTCATTGCTGCGCAAAAATGTCGAACCTTTTGAGCAATTGGGTTTGGCTGAGGAGAGATTTAGCGATGAGCAACTCATCGAGGCGATGTTGAACTATCCCATCCTGATTAACCGCCCGATCGTCGTATCTCCGTTGGGAACTCGCTTATGTCGGCCTTCTGAAGCCGTACTTGATATTCTTCCCGATGCGCAGCAGGGAGCGTTCATCAAAGAGGATGGCGAGAAGGTGATCGATCAGCACGGAAATCGAATTGTTTAGACCAGATCTCAGGCAATAAAAAAGCAGCCCTAAAGGCTGCTTTTTTTGGGATTTTGGTCGGCACGAGAGGATTTGAACCTCCGACCCCGGACACCCCATGACCGTGCGCTACCAGGCTGCGCTACGTGCCGAACGAGGAAGAATATTACTGTTTCCGCGCACGATTGCAATATGAGCAGCATTTAACTGCCTCATAATTAATCAGTTTGCGACGAATCGCTTCTCTTCCGTCAGCACCTGCAGCAGCAATGCCAACTGCGGTTTATGATCTTTCAGCTTGTGACCCTGCGCATCGTAAGCGCTGTAGCTGCCGTTGTTATTCAGCACCAGCGTCACGGTTGGCGTGGTCACTACCAGTTTGCCATCTTCGCTGCTCGCCACCCAATCGTGGCTGCGTTGCGCGGCAAACAGATCTTCACCCTGCGAGAAGTTGGCGGGGTTGGTGCGCACGTGCAGCAGACGCTGCATCAGCGTGGTCATCACGTCCTGCTGATCGGTTAGGCGATCGATGGTTTGCGCGGGCGTGTTCGGCCAATGCACCACCAGCGGCACCTGCAAGGTCGCACGATTACCTGGATTATCATCGTTGCTATCAAGATTGACCGCACGCTGCGCTGTAATTACCACCACGGTATTTTTCAGCAAGTCGCGATCCTGCAAGGTTTGCAACACCGCATTAATCTGCTCATCGACACCGCTTGCCTGACGCGCATAACTGCGCTGACGTGCCTTCAGGTTGTCGCCATTAACCGTGACACCGTTCAGAGCAATCCACGAGAACCACGGCGCGCTGTTAGATCTCTGTCCGTTGAGCCAGTTTTGCCACTGCGTCACCGTGGTGCTATTCGGCTGGGTATCGGCCTGCGGCAGCGAATAATCGGCTAATAAAGCCTGACGATATAGCGGTTGGCTAAAGCCATCCGATGAGAACAAGCCAAACTGATAGCCTTGCGCATTCAGCGCATTAAGCAGGGCCGAAGGCGTGCGCGATGCTAAGACGCCATCCATATAGCTTGAAGAGATGCCGTAGAACAGGCCAAACAACCCTTTTTCCGGCTGCAGTCCCGCGCTGTAGTGCTGGGTGAAGCGCACGTTTTCGCTGGCGAATTGATGGAGCGACGGCAGCGCTTTTTCCACCGTGGCGTTGTTCAGGCCATCAACGGTCAGCACCAGCAGATTGTGGCGCGTACCGCCATCGCGGAAGGTAATGTCACTCAGCGGATACTGCACTGACAACGCTTCCGGATCGCCCTGTTGCACCAGGCGGCGCTGATACTCCTGCGCATCCAGCAAACCATGACGCTCAAGGAAGCGACGCGCGGTCATTGGATAGGAGAGCGGCAGATTGGCGCGCTGCATAGTAATAGGGCGATAGAAGTTAGCATCCGCCCAGATATAGAGCAGATGGCTGGCGAAAAAGGCGCTGATAAACAGGGCGGCCAGCGGTTTACCGAACGAACGCCGATTAAGGCTGCGCAGCTTTTGCCAGCTCCAGGTCGCGAACAGCATTTCGACGAGGAAAATCAGCGGCACGCTGATAAACATCAGCTGCCAGTCGCGCGCCATCTCGCTTTGATCGGGGTTAATCACCAGCTCCCACACCACCGGATTAAGGTGCAAGTGGAAGCGGCTGAAGACCGCGCTATCGACCATAATCAGCGTCAGCCCGGCGGTGGCGATAATCGCCGACAGCACCCTGAGCAATCGCTGTGACATCACCACAAAGGTGAGCGGGAATATGATCAGCAGATAGCCCGCGAAGACAATGAAACTGAAATGACCGATCCAGCTGGTAAAGGCATAGATACGTCCCGCGAGCGACGCGGGCCAGTCGGCGACCAACAGGTAGCGGCTGCCTAATATAAACGCGAAGATAATATTAAACAGGGCAAACCAATGCCCCCAGCTGATCATCTGGGAGACTTTTTCGCGGTAGCGCTGCCGGTTGGTTACCATATTATGAGGTCAAATCTGCATATTAATGAGCGTTATCGTCGCGTACGGATGACTGCAACGCATCCGCGAAAGATCGTGCCAGAGTGCGGCGTTGAGCCGGTGAAACGCTGGTATTGATCAAGTTAGTTACCATGTTACCCAATACCATCAGGGAAAGGTCGGTTGGCGCTTTATCTTTTTCAAGAATCTGCGCCATCTCTGCGAGGAGCTTTTCCACGCGTTCGTCACTGTAACGGGATGATTGTGGCATATCGTCGTCTAATCAAGGGTGAAAAGGCGGTATATTACCGTAACAACGCACTTTTTTCCGCAATTTTATCGCAAGCAGAGCGATCAGTTTGTGCTGGTAGTTGAAAGCGGCTGCGGGCGGTGTTTGAATACGCGCCTGAGCTAAAAGGAGAGTCTACCATGAGTCTGGATATCGACCAGATTGCCCTGCATCAGTTAGTTAAACGTGATGAAAACCAGCTGGAACTGGTACTGCGCGACACTTTGCTGCCTGCGACCCGCGCGGTTGAAGAGATGGCAGAAGAGCTGCATCGGGTTTACAGCGCCAAAAGCAAAGCTTACGGCCTGTTTAACGAGGACAGCGAACTGGCCGACGCGTTGCGTAACTGCCGCAAAGGGGAAGATGACTTTCTGGCATTTAGCCGTGCGGCAACCGGACGTCTGCGCGATGAGCTGGGTAAATATCCGTTTGCGGAAGGCGGCGTGGTGCTGTTCCTGCACTATCGCTATCTGGCCGTCGAATATTTGCTGATTGCGGTACTGAACAGCCAGTCGAGCATGCGCGTCAACGAGCAGCTGGATATCAGCAGCACCCATTATCTTGATATCAATCATGCGGATATCGTGGCGCGTATCGATCTCACCGAGTGGGAAACCAACCCGGAATCGACCCGCTATTTGACCTTCCTGCGCGGTCGCGTGGGCCGTAAAGTGGCGGATTTCTTTATGGATTTCCTCGGTGCCAGCGTCGGTCTGGACACCAAAGCGCAAAACCGTGGCTTGCTGCAAGCGGTTGATGATTACTGCGCCGAATCAGAACTCGATAAAAACGAGCGCCAGAACTATCGTCAGCAGGTTTACACTTACTGCAACGATCAGCTGCAGGCGGGCGAAGAGATTGCGCTGCACGATCT
>NZ_DAMBSA010000159.1:0-9599 GCF_032054795.1 Pantoea sp. CTOTU49201 | reverse complement strand
CGAAGATGTCACGCTGCTACTCAGCGTAGCTGCCGTGGTGCTGGAAGGCCGCAATGGCAGTTTGGCCGATCAGCTGACGGTGCTGTTAAAACCGCAGCCGGTTGCGCCGCCATCCCGCTTCCTGCCACATAAACAGGCCTTTCCTGCACCTACTCGCCTCGCTGCAGCGGAAAACTTGCAGCTGTTCAATGGCACCGGCGGCTACAGCGCCGATGGCAGCGAATATCACATTCTGCTGTCCCCACATCTTCAGACGCCCGCGCCCTGGTGCAACGTGCTGGCAAATAAACAGTTTGGCAGCGTGATCTCGGAAAGTGGTCAGGCCTACACATGGTATGAAAATGCGCACGAATATCGTCTGACGCCGTGGCACAACGATCCGGTTAGCGATACGTCGGGTGAAGCCTTTTATCTGCGCGATGAGGAGAGCGGCGATGTCTGGTCACCGATGCCGCTGCCAATGCGTGGCGCCGGTGATTATCTGACGCAGCACGGCATGGGTTACAGCCGCTTTGTGCATCAGGAGCAAGGCATCCGCAGCACGCTCACCACCTTCGTCGCGGGCGAACAGGCAGCGAAAATCACGTTGATCCAACTGAGCAATCTGTCTGGCAAAACGCGACATCTGTCGATTACCGGTTACGTCGAATGGGTGCTGGGTGAACTGATGAGCCAATCTGCTCGCCACGTACAAACCTCATCGGCGATAGTGGCCGATGGCAGCGCCATTCTGGCGATGAACCCTTACACCAGCGCCGGATCGGCGCGCACCGCATTCTTCGCCGCATCAGGTAATCAGATTGCTTTCAGCGGTAATCGCCTTGAGTGTCTGGGCCGCAATGGTTCAACGCGTAAGCCCGCGATGATGCAGGCGCGTGGCTTATCGGGCAACACCGGCGCGGGGCTCGATCCCTGTGCCACCTTGCAAACGCTGACCAGCTTAATTGATGGCGACACGCGCACCTTGGTGTTCGTATTAGGCGCGGCAGAAGATACAACAGCGGCGCTGACGCTGATGCAGCAATTTCTTCCCAGCGAACAGGCGGAAGCCGAACTGGCAAAAGTGCAGCAGCAATGGCGCGGTCTGCTAAACAAAGTCGAGGTGCAGACACCGGATGCAGCGGTGAACCTGCTGGCGAACAACTGGCTGCTGTACCAAACGCTGGCCAGCCGTTTGCTGGCGCGCAGCGGTTATTATCAGTCGGGCGGCGCGTTTGGCTTCCGCGATCAGTTGCAGGACACGCTGTCGCTCACACACGCCGCGCCCCACTTGCTGCGCGATCAGCTGCTGCTGTGCGCGTCCCGTCAGTTCCTCGAAGGCGATGTGCAGCATTGGTGGCATCCACCCGCCGGACGCGGCGTGCGCACCCGCTGCTCGGATGATTATCTCTGGCTGCCCTTTGCACTTTGCCATTACATCACCGCCACTAAGGATCTCGCGCTGTTAGAACAGCCAATTACGTATCTTGAAGCGCCACTGCTCGCGGCCGAAGAAGAGTCGGTTTATAGCCTGCCCAACGTCAGTCAGCTGCAGGAAAACCTGTGGCAGCATGGCTTACGCGCCATCCAGCATGGCCTGCGATTTGGCGAGCATGGTTTGCCGCTGATGGGTTCTGGCGACTGGAATGACGGCATGAGCGAAGTCGGCATTGCCGGTAAAGGCGAGAGCGTCTGGCTGGGCTTTTTCCTCTACAGCGTGCTCACGCGCTTTGCCGCGCTCTCCACACGTATCGGGCAAGCGGAAGCCGCTACGTTGTGCGAACAGCAGGCTGCAAAGCTGAAAACGGCACTCAATCAGCTCGCCTGGGATGGTGAATGGTTCCTGCGCGGCTACTTCGATAACGGCGAAACTCTCGGTTCCCAGCGCAACGCCGAATGCCGCATTGATGCTATCGCACAAAGCTGGTCGGTGCTGTCCGCTGCAGGCGATCACGATAAATGCATCTCGGCGATGCAGGCGCTAGATCAGCAATTAGTTGATAGCGATAACGGCCTGATCAAGCTGCTGACGCCGCCGTTTAATGGCGTTGGTCCCAATCCGGGATACATTCGTGGTTATCTGCCAGGCATTCGCGAAAACGGTGGGCAATACACGCATGGCGCGCTGTGGGCGATTATGGCGTTCGCGGAAATGGGCCAGGTCGATCGCGCATGGGAATTGCTGGCGCTGATCAATCCGATCAATCACAGCCTTGATGCGCACGCTGTTGCAACTTACAAGGTCGAACCTTACGTGATGGCGGCGGATGTCTATAGCGCCGATAACCACCAAGGCCGTGGCGGCTGGACGTGGTACACCGGTTCGGCAGGCTGGACCTATCAGCTGATTATCGAAACCCTGCTCGGCATCACGCGCCACGGCGATAAATTGCAGTTGCGTCCACGTCTGCCTAAGGCGTGGCCGGGCGCGAAGGTTATTTATCATGAAGGTGCCGCGCGCTATGAGATTGAGATACTACGTACATCCGGCGGTTATCAGCTGTGGCTGGATGATGAGCTGAGTGCCGATGATGTCATTACGCTCAGCGGTGAAGCTGCGATTCATCAGGTACGAATTCATCTCGCTGAGTAGCAATCACTGCGGTCATTAGTTTTCACCATAGCCAGCAGTGGGAAATATCACAGCGCCCTGCCAGCGTCTATTTTAGGGTAATTCTCCCCTACAAGGAGAATGACTAATGAGCCTCTTATCACCCGGCAATCGCCGGGATTTTCTTTCCGCTGGCATGAAACTCACCGCCGCAGGCACCTTACTCAGCGCGGGCATGAGCCGCAGCGTTCAGGCGGCGGCAACCTGCCAACCCGCCAATGCCAGCCGCGTGGATGCCACGCACTATCTGCTGCGTAATGTGCGGCTGGAAGAAGCTTTTATCCGCAAACAGGACGTGGTTACCGCCACGCGCACCGGTTTGTATGATGTCGAGGTGAATGCCGGCAACATCGCCGCAGTGCATCCCGCAGGCGTCAGCCTTAATTTGCCCGCATGGGATGCCGCCGGTTATCTGCTGCTGCCCGCCACGCGCGACATGCACATCCACCTCGATAAAACCTTCTACGGCGAAGGCTGGCGCGCGCCGCTGCCGCGCCATAACGTGATTGATATGATCCATCAGGAAGAGCAGATCTTGCCCGAACTGGTGCCGACTTCTGAAATCCGTGCCGAGAAACTGATTGGCCTACTGCAATCCAAAGGCAGCAGCTCCGCACGCAGCCATTGCAACATCGATCCGGTCAGCAAGTTACAAGGTCTGGAACATCTGCAGCAGGCAATTGCTAACCATCGCGACGATTTTCATGCGGAAATTGTCGCCTTCCCGCAGCACGGATTACTGCGCTCAAATGTCGAAGGCATGATGCGCGAAGCGATGAAGATGGGCGCGAACTATGTCGGCGGGCTGGATCCTACCAACGTCGACGGCGCGATGGAGAAGTCGCTGGATACGATGTTTAGCATCGCGCTCGATTTCGCCGCACCGATCGATATTCATCTGCACGAAACCGAACCGCACGGCGTGGCGGCGATTCGCTACATGCTGAAAACGGTGCGCGACAATCCGCAGCTGAAAGGCAAAGTGACCATTAGTCACGCCTTCGCGTTGGGTACGTTACAGGGTAACGAGTTGGCGGCAATGATTGAGGAGCTGAAAGAGCAGCAGTTCAGCATCGCTACCACCGTGCCGATTGGTCGCGTAATTATGCCGCTGCCGCAGCTGCGCGCCGCGGGCGTGCCAGTGTGGTCGGGCACTGACACCATCGCCGATCACTGGCAGCCGTTTGGCAGCGGCAGCATGCTGGAAAAAGCCAACGTCTATTCGCAGCTTTATCGCGGGCCGGATGAGTTTTCGCTCAGCCGCGCGCTAGGTATCGCTACTGACGAAGTGTTGCCGCTAAACAGCCAAGGCGAACAGCAATGGCCGAAAGCGCAGGATCACGCCACCATGATGCTGGTTAACGCCAGCTGTTCTGCGGAAGCCGTTGCGCACATCGCGCCGGTGATGGCGACGTTCTATAACGGTAGTCAGACGTTTGGCAGCTTAAACAAGGTATGAATTTAAACCAGGTGCGCATTAATGCGCACCCTACGGGAAAATCCGCACTTGCACCTGCGGGGTGCAGTTGCTGCTCCAGCAGCGGCAGTTTATTAATCTCATCAAGCTGACATGCGAGCTATCAGGCCATTCGCAGACTGGCGCGTTTCTTGCGTGTAACAAATTGTGACTTATCGTTACCTTTCGTCCAAAGAGGTCTGCGCTATGGAATTGAAATGGTTTGAAGATTTTCTCAGTGTCGCCCGCTGTTACAGTTTTACCCGCGCCGCCAATGAGCGGCATATCACGCAATCGGCGCTCAGTCGGCGCATCCGCCAGCTAGAAGAGTGGCTGGGCGTGCCGCTGTTTGACCGCAAAACCTATCCCGTCACCCTAACGCCGGAAGGCCAAACCTTTCTCGCCACCGCCAGCGAAACGGTATTCTCCATGACGCATCTGCGTAACGATCTGCATCAGCGCTACAGCTCACGCACCGCCGTGCTGCGCTTTGCGATGCTGAATACCCTTTCGCTGACCTTCTTTCCCGACTGGATTCAGCGGCTCAATTTGCAGCCGCACCTCAGCTACATCCGCTTATGCAATCAGAAGCCGAGCTTCGTCGAACACATTTCCACTCTGCACAGCGGTGAAACCGATTTCCTGCTGACCTACGCCAACGATGCTGTTTCCTTAATTCACCAGCTGGCGGCTTACCCGATGATCCAGCTGGGACGCGAGCGCGCTATCGCCGTGTGTCGTCCCGACAGCAGCGGCAAACCGCTCTATCCGGTACGCGCTGACGGCGGCCCAATTCCGTGGCTGAGTTACGGCCAGCACACTTTCTTCGCCCACGCGCTGGCGCAGATGCTGAGTAAACGGCCGCTGCCGCTGGAAGCGGTGTATGAAAACGGCATGTCAGTGAATCTCAAAGCGATGGTGTTGGCCGGTGCGGGTGTGGCTTGGCTGCCGCTGAGTTTGATCCACGAAGAGCTGGCCAGCGGCAATCTGGTGCGTGCCGATGAAAGCACTTGGGATATCTCGCTGGCAATTCGGCTTTATCGTCAACCGGTGCTGCAAAACCCGCAGGCAGAACAGCTGTGGCTGCGCGCCTGCGCCAGCGATACGGCAGACGCCGCCTGACGGCAAACTATGCAATTTTGGAATGGGGAGTGTGAATTGCTCATTGGCCTAACGCTGTTGTTTTCCTCCATGCTGCGAGTTCAGAGAGGCTGCCGCCTCTGGCGATACCTGACCAACCAAGCTGAGGACCATGATGGAAAACAAAGCGTTAGTGTGGAAATGGGTGGAGACACATCAAGCGGACTTTTGTGATCTGAGCGATCGCGTGTGGGGCATGCCGGAAATCTGTTATACCGAATATCGCTCGGTGGCGGAGCATACCGCGATGCTGAAACAGCAAGGCTTTCGCGTCACGGAGAACGTGGCGGAGATTCCCACTGCCGTGATGGGCGAAGCCGGTGAAGGTGGGCCAATCATCGCGTTTCTTGGCGAATACGATGCGTTGCCGGGGCTGAGCCAGGCGGCCGGTGTTGCGCATTACTCGCCGCTGCCGGGCAACGGGCATGGTCACGGTTGCGGGCATAACCTGTTGGGTTCCGCCGCGATGCTGGCGGCAACAGCGTTGAAAGCGTGGCTGGATGAAACTGGCTTGCCGGGTCGCGTACGCTATTACGGTTGTCCGGCGGAAGAAGGCGGCGCAGCAAAATCCTTTATGGCACGCGCCGGTGCCTTTGATGGCGTCGATGTTGCTATTACCTGGCATCCGAGCGCGCACCATGAAGTCGCCAAACCGCTGTCATTAGCCAACACGCGTATGGATTTTGCCTTCAGCGGCCGATCGTCACACGCTGCCGCCTCGCCGCATCTCGGGCGCAGCGCGCTGGATGCCGCTGAACTGATGAACGTCGGCGTGCAGTTTTTACGTGAACACGTGCCGCAGGATTCGCGCATTCACTACGCTTTTCTCGATGCCGGCGGCGTCGCGCCCAATGTGGTGCAAGCCAAATCCACCGTGCGCTACGCGATTCGTTCGCGCGATGTGCACGCCATGTTTGATCTCAATGAGCGCGTTAAGCGCGTGGCCGCTGGCGCGGCATTGATGACCGACACTCAGGTCGATATCAGCATCATGAGCGCCGTCTCCAATCTGCTCGGCAACCGCCCGCTGGAACAGGCGATGCAGCTTAATCTCGAAGCGCTGGGTCCGGTGCCGTTTGACCAGGCCGACCTCGCCTTTGCCGCCGAGATTCAGGCCACCTTAACGCCCGAAGAGATCGACAACTGCTACCGCAAAACCGGCGTTAAACCCGCTAATCCTAAACCACTCAGCGACTACATCATCCCGCTGGATACTCACGGCGAAGTGATGATCGGCTCCACCGATGTCGGCGATGTCAGTTGGGTGATCCCCACCGTGCAGGCACACGTGCCGACCATGGCAATTGGTACGCCCGGCCACTCATGGCAGCTTACCGCGCAGGGCAAAATGCCCGCGGCGCACAAAGCGCTGGCGCATGTCGCCAAAGTGATGGCAGCGACGGCGGTGGATGTGCTGACCGATAAAATGCTACTGGCGCAGGTGAAAAAAGCGCACTTCGAACAGGTGAGCGAGAAACCGTATCACTGCCCGATCCCTGCGGAGGTTAAGCCGCCGATTCAGCCACGCCCGGACCATCTGTAACCGCTCAGGAGAGAAGCATGACGATGAAAACACTCACTGCCGCCATCGCGCTGGCAGCAGGTTGCTGCGCCGCTTCGCAGGCCGCTACACCGCCCGACTCGCTGGTGATGGCATGGAATATTGACGCCATCAGCACCTGGGATCCGGCACAAATTGGTGAAGTGGTGACCAGCGAAATCTACTCCAATACCTGTGACACGCTGGTGGATTTTCGCGTCAGCGATGAAACTCAGCTCGATCCCGGCATGGCAAAAAGCTGGGACGTTTCAGCCGATCGCAAAACCATCACCTTTCATCTGCAGGACAATCTAAAGTTTGCCGACGGCTCACCGGCGACGGCAGGCGACTTAGCCTGGTCGATGCAGCGCGTGGTGAAACTCGGATACGGCAACGCCGCTGCCATCAAGGAGTACGGCTTCAGCAAAGAGAATGTCGATAGCAGCATCACTGCGCCGGATGATAAAACGCTGGTGATGAGTTTCGACAAAGCCTATCCCACCAATCTGGTGCTGCAGGCGATTGCCGCCAATAATGTCTCATCGCTGCTGGATCGCAAACTGCTAGAGAAGCAAGCGGTGGACGGCGATCTCGGCCACAAATATCTCTCCACCCACACTGCTTGCGTCGGCCCGTATCAGCTGGTGCGCTGGAACGCCGGTGAAGGCGTGGTGCTGCAAGCCTCGCCCAACTACTGGGGCAAAGCGCCAGTGCTGAAGCGCATTTTGATTCGTCACGTCGCCGAAACCGGTACACAGCGTTTACTGGTGACGCAAGGTGATGTGGATATCGCGCGCGATCTGTCAGCCGATGACCTGAAAACGCTGGATGAAGGCGGCAAGGTCAAAGTGGAGAAGGTGCTGAAACCGCAGCTGTTCTTCTGGACCTACAACAACGAAGACCCGATTTTCAAAAATGAAAAAGTGCGTCTGGCGATGCGCTACCTGATCGATTATGACGGCCTCGGCAACAGCGTGATGCCTTATCTCGGCGTGCCACGCGCCAGCTTTGTGCAGCAAGGGGCCTTTGGCGCGCTGGATGCCAAACAAGGCCAACCTTTCCATCTCGATTTAGACAAAGCGAAACAGCTGCTGACCGAAGCGGGCTATCCCAACGGCTTTAGCGCCTCGGTGCTGTTTGGCACGCTGCCACACTCAGCGCCGATCGCGCAAAGCATCCAGCAAAACGCCGCCAAAATTGGCGTGAAACTCAATCTTGAACGTATGGCGAATGCGCAGCTGTTCAGCCGCGTGCGCGGCCGCGAGTTCCAGAGCGCGATGATGGCGTGGCAAACCTCGGTGCCGGATGCCTACGGCAACGCTTCGCGTCTGGTTTATAACCCGGATAACAGCAAAGAGGCGCGCGCCACGCAGTATCCGAGCTGGCGAGCCGCTTATTTCGATCCGCAGATGAACCAGAAAGTGGAGACCGCGCTGCTGGAGCCGGACGACAGTAAACGCAGCGCGCTGTACGCCGATTTGCAGCAAGAGCAGATGCAAAAAGGCCCGATGGCGATCATGTTCCAGATGTACAACAGCGCGGGCATCAACGCCGTGGTGAAGAACTGGACGTGGAACGGTTTCCGCGTTTGGTACGGTGACGCAAGTAAATAATGGAGGTGGCTGATGTCTCAGGTGATCTCACCGCTCGCACAGAACACACCTTCCGCTGGCTGGCGTCTGTTGCGACGCCTTTCTAAGGGAGTTATTTCGATCGGTTGCACGCTGTTGGGGCTGGCCGCACTCACTTTCTTTATTGGCCGTTTGCTGCCGATCGATCCGGTGGTGGCGATCATCGGGGATAACGCCAGCCAGGAAGCGTACGACAAGATGTTCCAGCAGCTCGGCCTCGATCAGCCGCTGTGGCAGCAGTTTGTCGCTTACGTCTGGCAACTGCTGCATCTTGATTTTGGTATCGCGCTCACCACCAGCCATCCGGTGGCACAGGATATCGCCCGCGTGTTTCCCGCCACGCTGGAGCTGGCAACGGTGGCGGCGATTATCGGCGTGGGATTGGGCGTGCCAGCGGGCGTGCTCTCCGCCATGTATCGCAATACCTGGTTCGATCATCTGATGCGCTTTGTCGGTTTGCTCAGCTACTCCACGCCGCACTTCTGGCTGGGACTGATGGGTTTGCTGCTGTTTTACGCCACGCTGGGCTGGATTGGCGGCCCCGGACGCATCGATTTCATCTACGAGTTCGATCTCCAACCGGTGACCGGCTTTTGGCTGATTGATAGCGCGCTGAGCGGCAAGTGGGAGGTGTTCCGCAATGTGTTGGGTCACATCATTCTGCCCGCCTCGATTCTGGGTCTCAGCGCCCTCGCCTATATCAGCCGCATGGTGCGCAGCTTCATGCTGGAGCAGCTTTCGCAGGAGTACATCATCACCGCGCGGGTGAAAGGTTTATCGTGGGCGCGCTGTGTGTGGGTGCATGCGCTGCGCAATATCGCGGTGCCGACCTTGACCGTGGTTGCGCTGTCGTGGGCCTGGCTGCTGGAAGGCGCGGTGCTAACTGAAACGGTGTTCGCCTGGCCCGGTTTTGGCCGCTACCTCACCAATGCGCTGTTGGCCGGCGACATGAATGCGGTGGTTGGCTGCACCTTACTGATCGGCGCTATCTTCGTTGCCCTCAACCTGCTGTGCGATCTGCTCTATCGTCTGTTTGATCCCCGCACGCGTCAGGAGGAACCATGACCGATTCCGTGAACAAGTCCCCGGCGCTGCCCGCCTCGCGGAGCTTACGCGCCTGGCTGCGCGATCCGGCGCCGCAATCGCCGTTGCAGGCCCAAGTGCAGCTGATGTGGATTCAGTGGCGTCGCTTTTGCGACAATCCCGCCGCGGTGTTTGGTCTGCTGGTGTTACAGGTGATTA